>JAIXTZ010000364.1 GCA_027483745.1 Lysobacteraceae bacterium | reverse complement strand
CGGGCACGTGGTTCGCCGCGAATCCCTCGCGCGGGGCGCGCCAGCACGTCGTCGCCCGCGGCGAAACCCTCGGCCTGATCGCTGCACGGCACGGCATTTCGCTGAGCCAGCTGCGCAACGCCAACGACAAGCGCGACGACGTCGTGCGCGTGGGCGAGCGCCTGCGCATCCCCGCGGCGCCGGAGTAATCCGCCCGCGCGGCGCGGCGTGCCCGCCCGGTATCATCGCCGCCTGTCCCCGTGCGACGCCGGCATGCCGATCCAACTGCTTCCCGAAGTCCTGATCAACCAGATCGCCGCCGGCGAAGTCGTCGAGCGGCCGGCGTCGGTCGTGAAGGAACTGGTCGAGAACGCCTTGGATGCCGGTGCGCAGCGCGTCGAGATCGATCTCGAGGAAGGCGGGGCGCGGCTCATCCGCATCCGCGACGACGGCGTCGGCATGGCGCCTACCGAATTGCCGATGGCCGTTTCGCGGCATGCCACTAGCAAGATCGCCAGCCTCGACGATCTCGAAGCGGTGGCCACACTCGGTTTCCGCGGTGAAGCGCTGCCTTCGATCGCCTCGGTGAGCCGTTTCTCGCTGACTTCGCGAACGGCCACGCAGGAACGCGGCGCGAAGCTCGACGTGGACGGTGGGCGGCTCGGCGAGGTCATCCCGCATCCGCACGCGCAAGGCACGACGGTCGAGGCGCGCGACCTGTTCTTCAACGTGCCGGCGCGACGCAAGTTCCTGAAGGCCGAACGCACGGAGCTCGGCCACGTCGAGGACTGGCTGCGCCAACTCGCGCTGGCCCGCCCGACCATCGAACTCAAGCTCAACCACAACGGACGGCTGCTCCGGCATTACCGGCCCAACGGCGGCGACGCGCCGAAGCGCTTGGCCGAGGCGCTGGGGCCGGAGTTCCATGAACGCGCGCTGGGCCTCGACCACGCCCAGGCCGGGCTTCGCCTGCATGGCTGGATCGGCCTGCCCACCGCCTCGCGCAGCAGCGCCGACCAGCAGTTCTTCTACGTGAATGGCCGCGCCGTGCGGGATCGGATCGTCGCGCATGCGGTGAGGCAGGCCTATGCCGACGTGCTCTACCACGGCCGGCATCCGAGCTTCGTGCTGTTCCTCGAGCTCGATCCGCGCCGCGTCGATGTGAACGTCCATCCGGCCAAGCATGAAGTGCGTTTCCGCGATGGTCGGCTGGTGCACGACTTCATCTTCCGCACGCTGCACGAAGCGCTGGCCGACGCCCGACCCGCCGATGGCGCAGGCGCACCGTCGAGCCCGGTGGGCCCCACGCCGAGCCCGGTGGCGGGGCTTCCGCAGTGGGCACCGGCGGACCAGTCGCGGCTTGGGCTCTCGGTGGGCGACACCATGGCCGCCTACCGCACGCTGTATGCCGCGTCGGATGGCCTCGAGGCCAGCACATCCGGCATGCCGGCTTCGATGGCGTCGATGCCGTTCCCCAGCGCCGGTTCCGTGCATCAGTTGGCGGCCGCGGTGCCGGCGGGGATCGACGACACCGTGGCCCCGCCGCTCGGCTTCGCGCTCGCGCAGCTGCACGGCGTCTACGTGCTGGCCCAGAACGCACAGGGCCTTGTGCTCGTCGATATGCACGCGGCGCATGAGCGCATCACCTACGAGCGCATGAAGTCCGCCTTCGCTGCGCAGGACCTGCGCGCGCAGCCCCTGCTGGTGCCCGAAGCCCTGGCGGTGAGCGAGCGCGAGGCGGACGCCGCCGAACAGCACGCGGTCCTGCTGGCCTCGCTGGGCTTCGAGGTGCGCCGCACGGGCCCCCAATCACTGTCGCTGCGCAGCGTGCCGGCGCTGCTGGCCGACCTCGACGCCAAGCCCCTGCTGCTCGATGCCCTGGCGGAGCTGCGTGAACACGGCAACACGCGCAAGGTCGAAGAGGCCGTCCACGGGCTGATGGGGGGCTGGGCCTGCCGCAGTTCGGTGCGCGCCAACCGCCGGCTGACGCTTCCGGAAATGAACGCTCTGTTGCGCGACATGGAGGCGACGGAACGCGCAGCCCAATGCAACCATGGGCGCCCGACCTACGTACAGTTGGAGATCGCGGAGCTGGATCGCCTGTTCCTCCGCGGCCGATGAAGGAGTCCCGCATGCGTCGCACCGCCTCTTCCCGTAACGACTCGCCGTGGCGCGTCGGCCTTCCCACCCTGCTTGCCGCGCTGCTTGCCGTGGGCTGCAGCGGTGATTCCGGCCCATCGCAGGCGGAAATCGACGCCCAGGCGAAGCGCGAGGCAGCGGCCGCCGCAGCGGCGGCCGTGCATGCGCGCAGCGTCAACGAGGTGCGCGAGACGCGCCTGGCGAACCTGCAGAAGCCGGACGGCTGGCTGTCGCTCGTCGGCCTGCACTGGCTGAAGCCCGGCAACAGCTACGTCGGCAGCGGCGCCACCAAGGGCGTGCGTCTGGTCGTGGGCCCCGAGGAGCTCGGCATGATCCGACTCGAGCGCGATGGCACGGTCACGTTCCGGGCCACCCGCGGCGCGGGCGTGATGTATGACGGCCAGCCTGCGGGTGGCGGCACGCGCCGGCTTGTCACCGATGCGGATGACGGCACGCCGACGGTCGTCGGCTTCAACCAAGGGGACGCGAGCTTCATCGTCATCAAGCGTGGCGAGAACTACGGGTTGCGCGTCCGCGATGCCTTGGCGCCGACGCGCACGCGCTTCCCCGGCCTCGACTATTTCGACATCGATTCGGCGTTCCGCTTCGACGCGCGTTTCGAAGCCCATCCGCCGGGCCAGACGATCTCCATCGTCAACGTCCTCGGCATCGAGGAGGCGATGGCCAACCCGGGCGTCGTGGTGTTCCAGAAGGACGGCGTCGAGTACCGGCTGGAGGCGGTGGACGAAGGCGACGGGCGCCTGTTCCTGATCTTCGCCGACCGCACCAGCGGGCACGAAAGCTACGCCGCGTCGCGCTTCCTCTATGCGGAGCAGCCGGTCGACGGCGGAACGACCGTGGTCGACTTCAACCGCGCGTACAACCCGCCCTGCGCATTCACCGAGTTCTCCACCTGCCCGATGCCGCCGCCGTCGAACCGCCTCGACCTCCGCATCGAAGCCGGCGAGAAGAAGCCGCTTCCCTTGCTGGCGTCGCCCTGAGCATGGCGAATCGCGGCGGTTGGAGGGCGTTCGCGTTCGCGTTCGCCGCGGCGGTGGCGATGGCGATGGCGTCGAGCGCGACAGCCGCCGCGGACAGCGCGCCCCCGCGGCCGCTGCTCTGGAAGGCCAGCGATGGCGACAACGTGGTGTACCTGCTGGGCACCTTCCACCTGCTGGAGGCCGGCGACTACCCGCTCGATCCGATGGTGTACGCCGCGCTCGATGACGCGGAGCAGGTCTTCTTCGAACTCTCGCCGGAAGCCCTCGCCGACCCGAGCCTCGGTCTGAAGTTCGCGCAGGCGGGCATCCGTGCGGACGGCCGGACTCTCCAGCAGACGATGGATGCCCCGACCTGGGCGGCCACCGTGCAGCTGGCGTCGGAGGCGGGTCTACCGCTCGACGCCCTGCAGCGGATGGAGCCGTGGTTCGCCGCGCTGACGCTCACCATGGCGGAGATGACGGCTGCCGGACTCGATCCGGCGCTCGGGCTCGACAAGCACCTCGCCCAACGCGCCACCCGCGACGGCAAGCGCACGGCGGGGCTGGAGACGCCCGCAGACCAGATCCGCCTGTTCGATGGCATGAAGTACGGCGTGCAGGTCGCGCAGCTCCGCGATGTGGTCGAGCGCTCCGACGAGATTCGCAGCGAGACCGAGTGGCTGCACCGGCAATGGCGCGAAGGCGACGTCGACGCGTTGTACTGGGGCATGGCCGCGGCGATGAAGGCGCGGGACCCGGCGCTGTACGAGCGCATCAACACCCAGCGCAACGCGGCGTGGGTGTCACGCGTCAAGGCCCTGTTGGACGCACCCGGCGAGGACGATGCGCTGGTCGCGGTCGGCACGCTGCACCTGCTCGGTGCGGAAGGGCTCGTGCAGCAGCTGGCCGCCGCGGGTTACACGGTCGAGCGGCTGTAGCGCGACGGCGGCGGCGCGGCGACGAGGTCGATGCAGTCGACGGGGCAGGGCGCGATGCAGAGTTCGCAGCCCGTGCAAAGATCCTCGACGACCACATGCAGGAACTTCGGGGCGCCGATGATGGCATCGACCGGGCAGGCGGCGATGCACTTGAAGCAGCCGATGCATTCGTCCTCGCGGATGCGTGCCACCTGCGGGGGCTTTTCCACCCCATGCTCGGCGGAGAGCGGCTTCGGCTCGCGGCCGAGCAGCGTCGCCAGCGCGCGGATGCCGGCTTCGCCGCCGGGAGGGCACTGGTTGATGTCAGCTTCGCCCTTGGCGATCGCTTCGGCGTAGGGCCGGCAGCCGGGGTACTTGCACTGCCCGCACTGCGTCTGCGGCAGCACGGCGTTGATCTGCTCGACGAAGGGATCGCCCTCGACCGCGAAGCGTTTCGCCGCCCAGCCGAGTAGCGCGCCGAGAGCGGCGCAGAGCGCCACCAGCGCCAGCAGGGGAAGCCATAGCTCGGTCATGACGCGGCCTAGCGATCCATGCCGGTGAAACCGGCGAAGGCCAGGGCCATCAGGCCGGCCGTCACCAGCGCGATCGGCGCGCCCTTGAACGCCGCCGGCACCTCGGCCGATTCCAGCCGCTCGCGGAGGGCGGCGAACAGCACCAGCACCAGGCCGAAGCCCACGGCCGCACCGAAGCCAAACAGCACGGATTCGAGCAGCGAATGCTTCGCCTGCACGTTGAGCAGGGCCACGCCGAGCACCGCGCAGTTGGTGGTGATCAGGGGCAGGTAAAGGCCGAGCACCTGGTAGAGCCGCGGGCTCTGCCGGTGCAGCAGCAGCTCGGTGAACTGCACGGTGGCGGCGATGACGAGGATGAAGGCCGGCGTGCGCAGGTCGCCGATGCCGAGCGGATCCAACAGCCAGTGCTGCAGCGCCCATGAGAGGCCCGCGGCCAGCGTCAGCACGAAGCCCGTCGCCAGCGCCATGCCGACGGCGGCATCAAGCTGCCTCGACACGCCCATGAACGGGCACAGGCCGAGGAACTTCACCAGCACGAAGTTGTTGACCAGCACCGCGCCGACGAGGATCAGCAGGATGTCGGCCACGGCGCGGAATCCGTGCTCAGCGCACCGGCATGCCGGGCAGGGCGCCGCTGTCGACGTCGAGCAGGGCGAGCGCACCGCCATCGAAGCCGGCCGAGAGGATCATCCCCTCGCTCATCCCGAAGCGCATCTTGCGCGGGGCGAGGTTGGCGATGAACACCACGTGGCGGCCGACGAGTTTCTCCGGCGCGCCGTAGCTGGCGCGGATGCCCGAGAAGATCTGCCGCTCGCCGAGCTCGCCGGCATCCAGCTTGAAGCGCAGCAGCTTGTCCGAACCCTCGACGAAGCCGCACTCCAGCACCTTGCCGATGCGCAGGTCGAGCTTGGCGAAGTCCTCGATGCCGATGAAGGCCGGCGTGCCCGTTTCGGCGGGGGCCGCGGCGGCCGGCTTGGGCGTTTCCGATTTCGCGGGTTTCGCCGCTTTGTCGGCGGAGGCTGCGGCCTTGGCGGCCTTGGCGGCGTCGGCCGCGGCGGCGAGGGAGTCCTTGGAGGCGTCGATCATGGTGTCGATTTGTTTTTGTTCGATGCGGGTGAGCAGGGGCTCGTAGGGGCGGATGGCGCGGCCCAGCAGCGGCGTGGCGGCGTCGCCCCAGCCGTTGACGGGCGCGTCGAGGAAGCCTTCAGCCCGCGCGCACAGCGCCGGCAGGATGGGCTTGAGGCCGATGGCCAGCAGGCGGAACAGGTTGAGGCCCTGCGTGCAGACGCGCTGCAGTTCGGCGTCGCCGCCCTCGGCCTTGGCGATGACCCAGGGCTTCTTCTCATCGACGTAGCGATTGGCCTCGTCGGCGAGCGCCATTACCGCGCGAACGGCGGCGGCGGCATCGTCGTCGAGGTAGTGGCCGCGCACCGCATCGAGCGCCTCGACGAAGCGCGCCACCATCGCCGGGTCGTCGAGCTCGGCGGCGAGCTGGCCGCCAAAGCGCTTGTCGATGAAGCCGGCGCAGCGGCTGGCGATGTTGACGAACTTGCCGACCAGGTCCGAGTTCACCCGCGCCATGAAGTCGGGCAAGTTGAGGTCGAGGTCGGTGACGCCGCCCGAACTCTTCAGCGCGTAGTAGTAGCGCAGCGCTTCCGGCGGCAAGCCCGCCTCGAGGTAGGTGCGGGCCTGGATGAAGGTGCCGCGCGACTTGCTCATCTTGTCGCCGTTCACCGTCAGGTAGCCGTTGACGTGCAGGCGCGTCGGCGTGCGGTGGCCCGAACCGTGCAGCACCGCCGGCCAGAACAGGCCGTGGAAATTGACGATGTCCTTGCCGAGGAAGTGGTGCAGCTCGGTCTCGCCCTTCGCATTGCCCGCGGCGTCGAGGAAGGCCCCGAAGTCGAGGCCCTTCGCCTCGCACAGGGCCTTGAAGCTCGACAGGTAGCCGATCGGCGCGTCGAGCCAGACGTAGAAGTATTTGCCGGGCGCGCCGGGGATCTCGAAGCCGAAATAGGGCGCGTCGCGCGAGATGTCCCAGGCGCGCAGGCCGGACTCGATCCACTCCATCAGCTTGGCGCGCACGCCCGGGTGGGCGACGTCGCCGCCCAGCCAGTCGCGCAAGAAGGCCTCGAGGCGGCCGAGTTCGAAGAAGTGGTGCTCGCTCTCACGCAGCTCCGGCGTGGCGCCGGAGACGACCGAGCGCGGGTTCTTCAACTCGGTGGGCGAATAGGTCGCGCCGCAGGCCTCGCAGTTGTCGCCGTACTGGTCGGCCGTGCCGCAGTTCGGGCACTCGCCCTTGATGTAGCGGTCGGGCAGGAACATTTCCCGCACCGGATCGAACAGCTGCTGGATCGGCCGCACGCCGATGTGGCCGTTCGCCTTGAGGGCCGTGTAGATCGCCTCGGTCAGCGCACGGTTGCCGGCGCTGTTCGTCGAGTCGTAATGGTCGAAGCCCACGAGGAAGTCGGCGAAGTCGCGCTCATGGCGGGCCTGTACGCCGGCGACGAAGGCTTCGGGCGTGGCGCCGGCCTTCTCGGCCGCCAGCATGATCGGCGTGCCGTGGGTGTCGTCGGCGCAGACGAAGTGCGTGGTGCCACCCGCCATCCGGCGCGCCCGGACCCAGACATCGGCCTGAATGTAGCCGACCAGGTGGCCAAGGTGGATCTCGCCGTTGGCGTAGGGCAGGGCGGTGGTGACGAGGGCGGGCGCGGGCGTGGTCATTGGGATCGGGGCGAAGGCAAGCGGCGATTATCGCAAATTGCGTCCCGCCGCCGGAAAAAGCGAAGCCCGGCGCGAGGCCGGGCTTCCTTTGGTGCTGCGGTGGGCGGGGACTCAGAACTTGTAGACCGCACTGAGTGCGTAACGCTTGCCCAGCGTGTCGTACGTGCCGAGCCCCTGCAGCGGGAACGGCGGCTCCTCATCTGTAAGGTTTGTCACCGCAAAGCGAACGCGCAGATTGCCCTCGAGGAAGCTCACATAGGCACCGGCATCGTACGAGGTGTAGCTGTCGTAGGTCATGATGTCCTGCAGTTCCGGCGAGATGTCGTTGCCCGCCTTGACCGAGTCAGTGTAGTTCGCTTGGACGTTGAAGCCCCAGCGATCGTGGTCATACGCGAGACCCAACTGGTACTCGTTGTCCGGAGTGCCGACAACGCCCGTGAGGTTCGTATTGACGACGTTGTTGAGCGACTGGTCGACAGCCTTGCGGCGGAACGCCGTGGCTGTCAGGTTCAGCGTGCCACCATAGTTGAAGCCCCAGTTCGCGAGGTCCTTGCCGTAGCTGATTTCGCCCGAATAGCCCTGGAAATTCAGGTAGCCGCCGTTGACGAAGCCCGTCTGAACGAAGGTGATCTGACCCGCAGCATCACGCTGGATGCGAGAGCAGAAGGTGTTGCCGTTGGCTGGATTGCTTGAGTTGAAGTTGGTGTTGTCGTAGCAGCCAGTGGCGATATCTGCAGTGCCGAGGTTCGCGATGACGTCTGAGATCTCGATCTTGTAGTAATCGGCCTGAATGCGCAGGCCCTCCACCCAGCGCGGACGCAACACGATGCCATAGGTCCAAGCGTCCGAAGACTCGTTCAGAAGGCCAGTGTCGCCCTGGCTCGTGATCGGCACGGTTGCCGTGACGGCGTTCGACAGGAAAGTGCTGCCGTTGATGCCCAGGGACTGGAAGAGCGCATTGCAGTTAGCCTGCCGGGTGGCCGGGCGCGTGCCGCCGGCCTGATTCGGCGCGTGGCAGGGGTCAGGAACGGCGCTGAACGCACTCGATACCGGCGTGAACAGCTCGACGAGCGACGGCGCGCGCAGCGAACGGGTGAAGTTGCCGCGGAACTCGATGTCCTCAATTGGTGCCCACTGCAGGCCAGCCGTGTACGCATTGAAACCGCCGTTCACGGTGTTGTCGACTCGGCGGAATTTGCCGGTGAGGTCGAGTCGATGGAGCAACGGTAGGTTCGATGCGCTGTTGACGAACGGCGCGTAGAACTCGGCGAACACTTCTTTCGTCGCGAACGAGCCGGTCAGTGGGAGGATCGCCACGCTGCGACCACGGCCCGCACGCTGGAATGCGTCCGGCTCGAAGTTGGCACGTTCGATGCGACGTTCGAAGCCCGCGTTGGCACTGAATCCCCCGCCCCACATTTCGAAAAGCTCGCCGCCGATGTTGGTGTTGAACACCTCTTGCTCCTGCGCGGCGCGGGCCACGAGATCAACGGTCACATACTCACGCGCTGCGGCGCTGGGGCGACCTTCACCGAACAGGTTGAGCGGTACGCAGTTCGGGTCGGCGACCGGGGTTAGGCCGCCCGAGATGATAAGCCCAGGCGTCGGGGTGGTGGAGCAGACAACCTGGCCGCTTGCATTGACCGCGACGTTGAGCGCGTTCGAGAAGCGCTGCTGATCGATCTGGCGGCTGAAGTAGTCGCCCGAATTACGACCCCATGTGTAGCTCACTTCCCAGCGGTAGTCACGACTACCCAACGTCACGAAGCCGTCTGCGCCGAACACTGCCCGGCGGGTGAGTATGTCACTGGAAGCGTTGTTCTCGACCAGATCGCGGTGGGCACGACTGATACGGAAGCTCGTGATGCCGTTTGCTGCAAGAACGTCGCGGTTCTGCTGCGAAAGCAGCGGATACGCGTTGTTGAAGGTGATCGTGCCGGACGCGCCGGTGAAGATGTTCGCGTTCCAGTTGTACTGGTCGACCAGCTCAAGGGAGTCGGCCGAGTACTGGAAGCCCTCGAAGAACAGTCGAGCGTTATCGCTAACGTTGATCGACGACATCAGGTTGATCGTCGAGCGCTCGAGGTCGCTCAGGAGCTGGATGCTCTCCTGGAGGTTCAGGCCATCGCCGCCAGAGGCACTCTGCGTGCCGAAGTTCACGCCCGGGTTGTACGCGACGATGTCGCCGTTCCTTGCAAACTGCAAAAAGGTGTTTCGGTTGGTGCCGAAACCGACGAGACGGCCATCGGCCTGATTCACTGCACCGGTCGCTGGCAGCAGCAGGCCGCCGAACGTGAGCGTGAACAGGCGGCGGTCGCGGATTAGAACGTTATTGGCAATGCCGTCCGCCGCGGCGCTCGGCGAGCACGTCTGGAACGGGCTGTTTGGGTTGACGCGACCATCGTTCCCCGGCGTGCGGCCCGGTTGCGTCGCGGTGATGCTCGATGCGCCAGTGGTGCAGGGATTCGGCGCGAACAGATAGGCGTTCGCGATGCGCGCCCGCTCCGTACCCAGCACGCCGTCCGAGCGGTCCCGCGTGGCCGAAATGGTGATGTTGCCGAGACCATCCCCAAAGTTATGGCCGAAAATCGCAGAGACGCTATTGCGCTCGTTGTCGTTGCGATCGGTGAGGCCATACGTGACGCTGACCTCCGCGCCCTCGTAGTCGCGGCGGGTGATGACGTTGACCACGCCGGCGATAGCGTCAGAGCCGTAGGTCGGTGCGCCGCCAATGGCGACGTTCTCGATGCGCTCGACGAGCTGGGCCGGCACGGCGTTCAGATCGACTTGGACGCCCGGAGCTGCCGGCCCAAAGATCGTGCCAGGATTCGAGTTAACGACTCGACGGCCATTGATCAGCGCCAGCGTGCGGTTGGTGCCAAGACCAAATCGGTTGACGAAGTTGACGCCGACGCCGAAGCCGCTCTGCCCGCCTTCCGGCGTCACGCCTGTGCCAAAGCCCGGGAGCTCGTTCAGGGCGTCCGCGATGTTGGTAATGCCGCGCTGCTCGATCTTCTCGCGGGTGACGACGGTCGCGGGTTCGAGGGTGTCGAAGCCAGCACGGTAGATTCGCGAGCCCGTGACTTGGACCGCGTCGAGCGTGGCGGTCGCGTCTTCGCTCGTTTCCTCATCCTGCGCTTGTTGAGCGGTCTGCGCGGTCTGCTGCGCGAGCAGGTACGGGCCGTAGAGGCTGGTCATGACGGCAAGCGCGAGCGGGACACGCGCCAGCCGGGTTCGACGGTTGGTGGACATGCAAGGAGTCTCCGATTGGGAATTCGGCATCTGTTCAGATGCCTGAGCGATTTATTAACACCGCGATTCAATTAATGCAAATGAAACAAACGGTCGCGTACGCAATTTCTTCATTCACCCAAGACGTCGGATGGCAAGATGCCGCCCGATGTCATCGAGGTGGTTTTCCAGTGATTCCCAACGAGCTCTTGGCCGCGGCCCTGACGGCGATTCCCGACCCCCACACCGAGCAGACGCTTGCACCGTCCGTCATCCGATCGGTGGGCGAGGACGGTGGGCGGGTGATGGCGGTACTCCAGCTGCCGTACGCCGCGGCCGCTTGGCATGAGGAGCTGGCCGCGCGGGCCGAGGCGGCCCTGCGCGCCGTGCCGGGCGTGGTTTCGGCCCACGTGGAGGTGGGCTCGCGCGTTCTACCGCACAAGGTCCAGAAAGGCCTGTCCCCGCTGCCGGGAGTGAAGAACATCATTGCCGTCGCCTCCGGCAAGGGCGGCGTCGGCAAGTCCACGACGGCGGTGAACCTTGCGCTGGGCCTCGCGGCCGAGGGCGCGAGGGTCGGGATTCTTGACGCCGACATCCACGGGCCGTCGATTCCGATGATGCTCGGCCTTTCGGGCAAGCCAGAGAGCCAGGACGGGCAGACGATCGTGCCGAAGCGAGCCCACGGCCTGCAGGCCATGTCGATCGGCTTTTTCCTCGGCGATGACCAGCCGGCGATCTGGCGTGGCCCCATGACCACGCAGTACCTCCAGCAGCTGTTGACCGGCACGGCCTGGGACGAGCTCGACTACCTGGTGATCGATCTCCCGCCGGGTACGGGCGACATCCAGCTGACCCTGTCCCAGCGCGTGCCGGTGTCCGGGGCGGTGATCGTGACCACCCCGCAGGACATCGCCCTTCTCGATGCCAAGAAGGCCCTGAAGATGTTCGAGAAGGTCGAAGTGCCGGTGCTCGGCGTCGTCGAGAACATGGCCCTGCACTGCTGCTCGAAGTGCGGGCATGTCGAGCACGTCTTCGGCGCGGGCGGCGGCCAGTCCATGGCAGAGCGCTACGGCGTGCCGCTGCTGGGCTCCCTTCCGCTCGATATCCGAATCCGCGAGCAGGCCGACGGCGGCGCGCCGACCGTGGTGGCCGAGCCTTCGAGCGGGAATGCAGCCGCCTACCGCCTGATCGCGCGGAAGACCGCGGCTCGGCTGTCGATGCAGGCGAAGAACAAGCAGATCGGGTTCCCCAGCATCGTCATCCAGGACACTTGACATGGGTGCTGTGCGTGCACAGCAGATGTTTGTTAACGTTGGATGACTAACACCCGGGTCTCCGCGGCTCGGTAGCCCGCGCACCCGCGCAATTGTTCCACGGAGTTGCCATGAATCGTTCGATCCAGCCGCGGCGCAGTGCGCTCGCGCAGGCCACCATTGCCGCCCTTGTCTTTGCAGCAGCCGCCGCTGTCGCTGCTCAGCAGCAGGAAGAGCAGCAGCTCGACGAGGTCCTTGTCACCGGCTCGTTGATCCCACGCACCGAACTCGAGACAGCGACGCCGGTCGTCACGATTTCGGCGGATGACATCCGTACCCGTGGCTTCACCAACATCGCCGACGTGCTGAAGGCGACATCCTTCGCCAACGGTGGTGTTCAGGGTTCGCAGAGTTCCGCCTCCTTCACCCAGGGCGCCGAGACGATCAGTCTCTTCGGTCTGTCGGTGTCGTACACCAAGTACCTGATCGACGGTCGTCCGATGGCGGATTACCCGGCGCTCTACAACGGCAGCGACGCGTTCAACAACATCAGTGGCATCCCGGTCGACCTTGTGGACCGTATCGAGATCCTGCCGGGCGGCCAATCCTCCCTGTACGGTTCGGACGCGATCGCCGGCGTCATCAACATCATTCTGAAGAAGAACATCGACGCGCCGATCCTCCGTGTCCGAGCGGGGCGCTACACGGAGGGCGGCGGTGACACCGCGCGCGCGAGCGCAGCCGCCGGCGTCGATTTCGCCGAGAGCCATGGCAACGTGATGTTCGGTGTGCAGTATGACCGGAACGACGCGATCTGGGGCTACGACCGCGAACTCACGCGTAGCTTCAACCCGAACGGCACCACCCCGCCTCTTGCGAGCCGCGACTGGCTGGTCTACAGCCCGTTCACCAGTTACTCCTTCCGCGACCCTGCGAATTGCGCCAACGTTGCCACGGGCTTCGGCGGTTCAGTTGCCCGGCAGCGTCGCGTGGGCTTCGGTGAGGAGTTCTACTGCGGATCGCTGAATTCGCCCGGTTATCGGACTCTGAAGAGCGACAAGCGTTCGGTGCAGGCCTACGCCAGCGCCACCTTCGATCTCAACGACGAGCACCAGCTTTACGCCACGGCGCTCTATAGCGATGAGAAGACGAAGTACCACGTCGGCGCCAACTTCACCTTCTGGGCGACGACGGTCGAGTGGGGCTACTACTACGACCCGCGCTTCGGAGACCTGTTCAATCTGCAGCGCGCGTTCGCGCCCGAGGACTTCGGTCCCGGCGGCTACGAGCGTT
Source organism: Lysobacteraceae bacterium (assembly GCA_027483745.1). The sequence goes on along the minus strand of JAIXTZ010000364.1, from coordinate 29,827 downwards.
CAATGAATACCGATTTGACGGAGTCGACCAATGTCGCCATCGGTTCGCGCGGCACGCTCGGTGGCAGCTGGGACTACGACGCCTCGTTGTCGCGCGTTGACTACACGCTCAACGAGCGCGGCTGGGCGCGTTTCGCCGACGCCATCAACGATTATTTTGTTCGCACCGTTCTGGGTCCGCAGCAGGGGCTGGATCCGAATTACAATGCGTATCCGGTCTTCACGCCGAACTACGCCGCGTTTTACACGCTACTACCGGCCGGCGCGATCGATACGTTCAGCGGCTTCACCGACTCGCGCAGCAAGACCTCTGACACCTTGGCCCGCGTGCAGCTGACCAACACGGCCTTGTTTACACTGCCCGTCGGTGATGTCGGCTTCGCCGCTGCTCTTGAGGGCGGGCGTCAGACTTGGGCCTACCGCCCGGACGCCCGTCTGCTGAACGGCGACATCTGGGGGACGACGGCGACCGACGGCGCTGGCGAGCGCGACCGCTACGCCGTGACCACGGAGCTCCGCGTGCCGGTCATCTCTAGTCTGACCGCAGCGGTTTCGGGCCGCTTCGACGAGTTCCGCCCGGAGGGCGCCGACGCGGTGAACAAGGCCACCTACTCGGCAGGCCTCGAGTTCCGCCCGATCGATACCCTGCTTTTCCGTGGCAAGGTTGGCACTGCTTTCAAGGCGCCGACGCTGCCCGATTCATTCCAGGCGCCGTCGGGCTTTTTCTCGTTTGTGACCGACTATTTCAACTGCCAGGCCCTCGGTTTCGGCCCGGACAACATCGAAAACTGCCCGCAGCGCTTCTCGAGCGCGCAGTACTTCGGCACCACCTCGGGTAGCACCGATCTCAAGCCCCTGACTGCCGACGTATGGTCCTTCGGCGTGGTATGGGCGCCAACGGCCAATTTCTCGCTGTCCGCCGACCTGTATGACTGGGATATCGTGAATGAAATCCAGCCTCAGAACGCTGATTTCCTGACTCTGACGGAGATGCGTTGCCGTACCGGTGCCCCGGGATTCACGCTGTCCTCGCCGATCTGCCAGAACGCCATCAGCGCGATTACCCGAAATGGTCAGGGCGTGATCACGGAGATCTTTACCCCGAAGGTCAACGAGGCCCGCCAGACCCTGCGCGCGCTCAACCTTGGCGCGAATTACTCGACCGATGTGGGTACCTTCGGCAGCGTGCTGGTCCGCGCGAGCTATACGCGTAACCTGCACCGCGAATCGATTGCGTTCGAAGGCGACGAGGTCGTCGATCTGGTGGAGCGCCCGGGCTTCAGCAGCGATCCTGCCGAGAAGGCCGACCTCTCGGTCACCTGGGCCTACGAGCGTCTGGCGACGACGGCCTACGTGAACTGGACCGGCAAGACGCCGAATTTCCGTGCTCGCCAGCTCGACGCCTACACCGGCACCGCCGGTCTTTTGGACCAGTGGACCACTTACAACCTCAGCGTTACCTACACGTTCACCGATAACTTCAACGCGTCTATTCTGGTCAACAACGTCACCGATGAGATGCCGCCGTTCGATGCCACCTACGGCGGCAACACCGGCGAACCGTACAACTCTGACCAGTACAACGCGTTTGGTCGTTCGATCTCCGTGGAAGCGACGTACACGTTCTAACCGCTGCGGCGTCCGCATGACGCCTGTGTGTTTCGTCGGCCCCGCCTCACGGCGGGGCCGATTTTTTTTCAATCGGAACCGGCCCCACTTCAAGGCTTTCGGGCTTGGGTTGCGTGGTATCTTCATGAATCTGGTTCTCGGATTCTGGCGTGAGCAGCAGGCCTGATGACACCTACCGGTCCGCGGTCGAAGCCCTCAACGCTGGCCAGTGGGCCGTAGCCGCGCGCCTCGCCGGCTCGATGCTTGCGTTGCATGGAAGGCACGGCGGCGTGCGGTTTGTTGTTGGCGTGGCCGCCCTGAACCTCGGCGATCTACCGAATGCCCTCAAGCACCTGTACGAGGCCGTGCAGGCCAGCCCGCAGCGTCCCGACTATTGGGCGCAGTTTGCGCGGGCGCTTTGCGATGCTCGACTCGGCCGCGAGTCGCTGGATGCCGCGGAGCGCAGCATTGCGCTGGGTGCCTCCGATCCGCTCAGCTTGGACACGCTCGGTGTCGTCTTCAGCCGAGCCCATGCCCATGCGCGCGCCCTCGAGGCTTTCTCGCGCTCTGCGCGCCTATGTCCAGACAGCGCCGCGGTCCACTTCAACCTGGCCAGTTCGCTGACCTTCCTCGGAAGGATGGCGGAGGCCGAGGCTGCTTATCGGCGCAGCATCGCGCTCGATCCTCGGCACTGGAAGGCGCACCTCGCACTTGCGCAGGTGCGCAAGATCGAGCCCGAGGAGGGCCGCGTCGAGGCCTTGCAGTCCCTCCTGCCGATGGCCGCCGGCGACAACGAGGGTGTGATGTACGTCCACCTCGCACTCGCAAAGTGCTTCGAGGACCTCGGTGACCATGAGCGCTCCTTCCACCACCTCAATGCCGGCAAGGGCGCCGGTCGCCGTGGCCGCGAGAGCTCGCGGTCCCGTGACGACGCGCTGTTCGACGCCTTGGAGGCAGCCGAGACAGGTCGCTGGCCGGGGCAGGGCGCGAGCCACGAGGCGCCGATCTTCGTGATCGGCATGCCGCGATCGGGGACGACCCTTGCTGACCGTATCCTGTCGTCGCACCCCGATGTCGTTTCTTGCGGCGAACTGCAGAATTTTGGGGTGGCGTTCAAGCGCCGTAGTGGCAGCATCACGCCGATGCTGCTGGATCCCGACACGGTGGCGCGAGCGGAAGGCATCGATTGGCGCGCGCTCGGCGATGAGTACGTCGAGAGCACTCGGCCGCTATCCGCCCAGCGGCGCCGTTTCGTCGACAAGCTCCCTCACAACTTCCTCTATGCGGGGTTCCTGCTTAGGGCATTGCCAGCGGCGACCGTCATTTGCCTTGATCGCGAGCCGATGGATACGTGCCTCAGCAATTTTCGCCAGCTGTTCGCCCAGACCTCGCCGTTTTACGACTACAGCTTTGACCTTCTGGACACCGGACACTACTACCTACGGTTCCGCCGTTTGGTCGAGCACTGGCAACGGCAACATCCCGGTCGAATCTACGTTTTGCGGTATGAGGCCCTCTTGGACGATCAGCGCGGCGAAACCGAGCGCCTACTGGCGCACTGCGGTCTGCCTTGGGACGACGCCTGCATGGGGTTCGAGAAAAACGAGGCGCCGGTCTCGACTGCAAGCGCGGTACAGGTCCGCGAGCCGCTGAACCGCCGGTCGCAGGGGCGCTGGCGGCGCTATGGCGCGGCGCTGGAGCCCCTGCAGGCTCTGCTCGCCACAGCCGGAACGAGAACTTCGCGATAAACTGATTGGCCCTCAAAACTCAGGCCGCGCATGAGCATCAAGAGCGACAAGTGGATCCGCCGGATGTCCGAGGTGCCGCAGGGCATGATCGAGCCCTTCGAGCCGGGGCAGATCAAGCACGGCGCCGACGGCCACCGCATCGTCAGCTATGGGACGTCGAGCTACGGCTACGACGTGCGCTGCGCGCGCGAGTTCAAGATCTTTACGAACATCAATTCCACCATCGTCGATCCGAAGGCGTTCGATCCGTCGAGCTTCGTCGACGTGGAGTCGGATGTCTGCATCATCCCGCCGAACAGCTTCGCGCTGGCGCGTACGGTTGAGTACTTCCGCATCCCCCGCGACGTGCTCGTGGTCTGCCTCGGCAAGAGCACGTACGCGCGCTGCGGCATCATCGTCAACGTCACGCCGCTGGAGCCGGAGTGGGAAGGCCACGTGACCCTCGAGTTCAGCAACACCACGCCGCTGCCGGCCAAGATCTACGCCGGCGAGGGCGTGGCGCAGATGTTGTTCTTCCAGTCGGATGAGGTCTGCGCCACCAGCTACCGCGACCGCGGCGGCAAGTACCAGGGCCAGACCGGTGTGACGCTGCCGAAGACCTGAGGAACAAGCTTTTTGATCCCCCCCGAGAAAGGAGCACCACGATGGCTGAGCCCAACCCCTACGAAGCACCCAGCGCAGAGCTGGTGGACCACCGCATGGTGGCCGATGACGCCTATTTGGCCGACCGAGGCGCGCGGCTCCTCGCATCGATCATCGACACCGTCATCCTCCTTGCCATCAACCTGCCGCTGATGTGGTCCAGCGGTTACCTTGAATCGGTGATGGGTTCGGCGGCGCGTGGCGTACAGGAACCGTGGACTACGACACTGATGTGGACAGCGATCGGCTTCGCGATCTTCGTCGTCGTTCAGGGCGTGCCGCTGGCACGGAGTGGGCAGACCATCGGCAAGAAGCTGCTCCGGATCCGCATCGCCCATCTCGATGGCTCGCAGCCGACGCTCGCCACCCTGATCGTGAAGCGCTACCTCCCGGTCAACACCGTGAATGTGGTGCCGTTCGTCGGTGGACTGCTTGGCTTGATCAACGTCCTGTTGATCTTCCGTGCCGACAGGCGCTGCGGTCATGACCTCGTGGCCGGGACGCAGGTGGTGAAAGTCGACTGAGCTTTGGCGTCGTCCGGGAGCGTGATTCAGCTCCCGGCCGACAGGGTCCTCGCCGGCAGCGCGTCCAAGGCCCGGGCAATTCGCGATGCGAGCTCTGCGACATCGCCGCCGTAGGCGCGCCGCGTGCCCGCGCCCCACACCGGGCCCGGCCAAGCTGCATCGCCTTCGCGACGGCCAACGACGTGCACGTGCAGCTGCCGCACGATGTTGCCGAGTGCTCCGATGTTGAGCTTGTCGATTGGCGCGAAGTGTTGGCGGAGCAGGGCGCCGGCTTGGTTGATCTCCGCCAGCAACAGGCGCTGCGAAGCGCCGTCGAGGTCGATCCACTCCATCGCGCCCGGCACGCGCGGCACCAGCACGAGCCATGGGAAGCGGGCATCGTCCATGAGTCGGAGTTGCGACAGCGGACCGTCGGCGATGAACACCGAATCAGCCTCGAGCCGGGGGTCGAGCGTGAAGCTCATCGCAGCGTCCGGGTGAAGAAGGCGAGGGTCTGCTGCAGCGCCGCCTGCGCCGAGGCCTCGTGATAATCGGCGCGCTGCTCGCAGTTGAAGCCGTGCCCTGCCGGCCAGACCTCGATGTGGGCTTGCGGCAGGTGTTCGCGGTGCAGGGCCACGTGCTCCGGCGGGATCAGCGGGTCGGTCTCGCCGAAGTGCATCAGCAACGGGGCCTTCGGATGTTCGTGGCCGAGGAAAGGCACCGTACGACCGCCGTAGTAGCTGACCGCGGGCAGGCCCAGCCGGCAGTTGGCGAGGAAAGCCGCCGTGCCGCCCCAGCAGTATCCGACGACGCCCACCTTGCCGCTGTCCGTCGTGGTCTCGATCTCCCGCGCCGCCGCCTCCATGTCGCCCATCACCCGGTCGAAGCCGACCTGCGCGGCGAGATCGCGGCCCCGCGCAACCCCTGCCTCGTCGTAGGCCAGTTCGACGTGCGATTCCACGTGGTCGAAGACCGCCGGGGCGATGGCCACCCAGCCGTGTGCCGCGAAGCGGTCGACCACGTGGCGGATGTGCGTGTTGACGCCGAAGATCTCCTGCACCACCACGATCGCGCCATGCGGGGGAATGGGCGGGTCGGCACGCCAGGCGCTGATCCGCCCCGTGGGCGTCGAAAGCGAAACGGGATGGCCCATATGAACGTGTCCTCAGGGTCGGTGCGGGGTGCCCGGTATACTTGCCGCCCGTTCCCAGCCCGCGCAACCGGCACCAAAGCCGGCGCCCCGCCATGTCCGCCAAGAACCCCAAAGTCGGTTTCGTCAGCCTCGGCTGCCCGAAGGCCCTCGTCGATTCCGAACGCATCCTCACCCAGTTGAAGGTCGAGGGCTACGACATCGTTGGCAGCTATGACAAAGCCGACGTGGTGGTGGTGAACACCTGCGGCTTCATCGAATCGGCGGTCAACGAGTCGCTCGACGCCATCGGCGAGGCCATCGCCGAGAACGGCAAGGTCATCGTGACCGGCTGCTTGGGCAAGCGTCCCGAGGAGATCCGCGCGGCCCATCCGGGCGTGCTGTCGATCAGCGGCCCGCAGGACTACACCAGCGTGATGAGCGCGGTGCACGCAGCCCTGCCGCCGAAGCACGACCCCTTCACCGACCTGCTGCCGGCCCCGCGCAAACGCGGGAAAAAGGACGACGGCATGATCGAAGGCGTCGGCCTGAAGCTGACGCCCAAGCACTACGCGTACCTGAAGATTTCCGAGGGCTGCAACCACCGCTGCAGCTTCTGCATCATCCCCTCGATGCGCGGCGACCTCGTGTCGCGCCCCGTCGACGAGGTGCTGCGCGAGGCCGAGAAGCTGGCGATGGGCGGCGTCAAGGAGTTGCTGGTGATCTCGCAGGACACCAGCGCCTACGGCGTCGATGTGAAGTACGCGCCGAAGACCTGGCGCGACCGCGAGTACCAGACGCGCATGACCGATCTGGCGCGGGGCCTCGGCGAGCTCGGCCTGTGGACGCGCCTGCACTACGTCTACCCGTACCCGCACGTCGACGACGTCATCCCACTGATGGCCGAAGGGAAGATCCTTCCCTACCTCGACGTGCCGCTGCAGCACGCCAGCCCGCGGGTCCTCAAGGCGATGAAGCGCCCGGCCGCGGCCGAGAAGCAGCTCGAGCGCATCCTCCGCTGGCGCGAGATCTGCCCCGAACTGACCATCCGCAGCACCTTCATCGTCGGCTTCCCCGGCGAAACGGAAGACGACTTCGAGCAGTTGCTGGACTTCATCGACGCCGCCGAGCTCGATCGCGTTGGGGCCTTCCCGTATTCGCCGGTGACCGGCGCCAAGGCCAACGACCTGCCCGATGCCGTGCCCGAGGAGGTGAAGCAGGAGCGCCTCGCGCGCTTCATGGAGCTGCAGGCCCAGATCAGCGCCGAGAAGCTCGAGCGCAAGGTCGGTACGGTGCAGCAAGTCATCATCGACGCCATCGACGGTGATCTGGCCATCGGTCGTTCCAAGGGCGATGCGCCGGAAATCGACGGTACGGTGCAGATCCAGGACGGCGCGGCGCACAAGCTGAAGCCGGGCCAGTTCGTCGATGTCCGCATCATGGGCGCCGACGAGCACGACTTGTTCGGGCTGGTGGCCGGGCAGGACTGATCACCGGCCTCCGCGGCCGCGCGGGGCGTGGTGGGCGAGGGCGCTGCGGTATCCTCGGGCTCCCTCCCAGGAGCCCGCCGACATGACCGAGTCCACGAGCGCCGCGCCGCTGTCACGCCACCCCGTCGTTACCGGGATCGTTGGATTTTGCGCCGGGCTGGTCATCGCCTATGGCATCGGCCTCTGGCAGCGTAGCAATGCCTTGGCCGCCCAGGCGGAGGCGAATGCCGCCGTGATCGCCGCCAAGGACGCCGAGATCGTCGCCAGTGCGCAACGCCTTGTCGAAGCCCAGCGCGCCGCCACGGCCGCGGACAGCCGCAATGCGCTCAGCCGTGCCCGGCTGGCCATCTTCCAGGCGCTCAACGACCTCGACCAGCGCAACTTCGGGGTGGCCAGCGATCGACTGCGCGACGCGGCAGCCCAGTTCGATGCCGTCGACGCCGCCAGCCTCGGCCTCGATCCGGGGTTGCTCGCGACCTTGAGGGCGGAAATCGCAGGCACCCAGGTGCTGGTCGCCACCGATTTCGAGCAGCAGCGCCTGCAATTGCTCGAGCTCGCTGCGCGTATCGACGCGCAGGCGGCCGCCGCCCGTCCGGCGACGCCCTGACCAATGTCGCGCATTCTTTCGATCGTCGGGCGCGAGCATGACCTCGGCGGTGGGTTCTTCGTCCGTCGATTGCTGCCCGACGCGAAGCGTCGCTCGGTCGGCCCGTTCGTCTTCCTCGACCACATGGGGCCGCACGCGTTTCCGGCCGGGGAGGGCATCGACGTCCGGCCCCACCCGCATATCGGCCTGTCCACGCTGACGTGGCTGTGGGACGGTGCGCTGATGCATCGGGACAGCGTGGGTTCGGTGCAGGTGATCCGCCCCGGCGACGTCAACTGGATGACGGCAGGACGCGGCATCGTCCATTCCGAACGCACGCCGGACGTCGAGCGGGCGCTGGGGCACCGCATCGAGGGCCTTCAGACGTGGCTCGCGATGCCCGAAGACCAGGCGGAAGCCGCGCCGTCCTTCCAGCACGTGCCGGCTGCGGAGGTTCCCACGCTTCAGCGGGGCGGCGTGGACATCGCCATCGTGGCCGGGCATGCGTTCGGCCTGCGCTCCCCCGTGCGGACCTGCGTCGATACCCTCTATGCCAGCCTGTCTTTCCCTGCGGGCTCGAGCGTTGTGCTCGATGCCGAGCATGAAGAGCGCGCGATCTATCCGCTGGAGGACGGGCTGCGGATCGGCGATCAGCCCTTGGCCGCCAGGCAGCTTCACGTGTTGCAAGATCGGGAGCCGCTCCTGATGTCCGCCGCGGCCCCCGTGCGCGCCATGCTGCTGGGCGGTGCGCCGGTTGGGGCGCGCGTGCTCTGGTGGAACTTCGTCGCCACCTCGCGGGACCGTATCGAACGGGCCAAGTCGGACTGGGCCGGGCAGCGGTTCGGCACCGTGCCGGGCGAGCCCGATTTCATTCCGCTTCCCGAGCATTGAGCCGATGGCCGAATGGTGGGCGCGTGTGTCGGACGTGATGCCTTGGTGGGCGTGGATGCTCCTCAGTGGGCTCGCGCTGGTCGGATTCGCACTGTCGTGGGCGTCGGCGTTGGCGGTGATCTCGGCTGCGGGGACGAACCACGGCGTGTTGACGCCGCGCCAGCGGCGCATGGCGCGCTATGCATCCATGGCCTCGTTGGCATCGATTCCGCTGACCGCGGCGCTCGGTCTGTTCTCGCTGCTTGCCGCTGCTTGGGCGCTCTTCACCTGAGATCGAGGTGAAAAGCAGTGACGCGGTGCACGGTTCCATTGACCGTTTGGGCCTGCTGTGAAAGGCTGCGCGCAATTCGTTAGGCAGCGCGCGCGCCGCGCGCAGGGGCAATGCGGTCGTCCATGGCAAAGACTGGATGGGGTTTCTTTTCAAAGCGTCGTCGTCGCCCCTTGGGGTACGCGGCCCTGTCCCTGTCGATGGATCGCCTCGCGCTCGTCGTCCGACCGGCGGACGGCCGTCCGTCCCGCGCTTACGAGCGTGCCGCGGGTGCGGATGTCGCCGCCACGTTGCAGTCGCTGGTGCGCGAATCCGGCGCCACCGGCATGGCCTGCGAATGGGTGCTCGAGCCCGGGGCTTACAGCCTGCAGCAGGTCGACAAGCCTGCCGTGCCGCCCGCGGAGTGGGTCCAAGCCCTGCGTTGGAAGGTCCGCGACCTGATCGCCTTTCCCGTCGATGAAGCGGTCATGGACGCCTTCGAGGTGCCTGGCCTTGACAGCCGGGGACGGCCGCCCACCCTGTACCTCGCCATCGCGCGCAAGGACGAGCTCCGCCCGCGCATTGCCCAGATCGAGGCGGCGGGACTGGTGCTGTCGAAGATCGGCATCAGCGACCTCGCGTGGGCCGATGCCGTTCGGACGCTGTCGCCGGGCGACGACAGCCAGGCGGCCCTCGTCATCGACGCCCGCGGTGGAACGATGCTGGCCATGCGCGACAGCACGCTGTTCGTCGCTCGCCGCTTCGAATTCGATACCGACGACCAGCGCGTACTGCGCGAGCCCCAGCCGGGCCGGGTCGACCGGCTGTTTGAACGCATCGCCCTCGAGCTGCAGCGCACGCTCGACTACTTCGACCGCACGCACCAGCGTCCGCCGCCGCGTCGCCTCCTGTTGCTGGCCGGCGTCGAGGGGATGGACGGTCTCGCCGCATCGATCCGCAGCAACCTCGGCCTCGAGGTGCAGGAACTTTCGCCCGAAGCCGCGTGGCCCGAGCTGGCGGATGTGCCCGCCGCGTCCCGCGTTCGCCTCGCCGCGCTGGCCGCCACGGTGTCGGGAGCGGGCCGCGAATGAGCATTCAGCGCATCGATCTCTATCGCGACGACCTCCGCCCACACGAGCCCAGCGATGAGCTGCCGCGCAACCTCGCCCTGATCGGCTTTGCCGTCGTGGCCATGCTGGTCTGGGGGGGCATCGCACAGTGGAAGGCCTTCACCTCGGCGCAAGAGCTCGCGGCGTTGAACGCCGAGCAGGCCAGCCTGCAGGCTCAGATGACTGCCGCGTCTGAGCAGCTCGCTGCCCGCAAGCCGGACGCGGCGTTGACGCTGGCGCTCGTCGAAGCGCAGTTCGGTGTCGATGGTCGCCGCTGGTTGGTCGATCAGCTGGCGCGTGCCGGCGACGAGGTCGTGCCCTTCAGTCGCGTGCTCGAAGGGCTTGGGCGTCAGCGACCTGCGCCGCTGTGGTTGACGCGGATCGACGTCGCCGAGGCCGGCGCCGAACTCGGGCTCGGCGGTCGCACGCTCGATGCGGACGCGGTCCCGGCTTTCCTGCAGGCGCTGTCCTCCGAAGAAGGGTTGAGGGACCGGGAGTTCACCCATTTCGTGATCGAGAGGCCGGAGGCCCCGGGGGAGGCGCTGCAGTTCGAGATGGCCACCGACTGCGTGACGCTCGCCGTGGGCTGTGAGCCCGCGAAGGCATCGGAGGGTGCGCCGTGAGCCGGTTCGCCGCCCTCCAAACGCGCTTTGACGCGATGCAAGCCCGCGAGCGGACGCTGATCAGTGTGACCGTCGGCGTGCTCCTCGTCCTTGGCCTGTACGTCCTCTGGATCGAGCCGGCCGGCAAGGCAGCGACGTCGAACACCGCCCAGATCGAGTCGCTGACGCCCCAGGTCGAGAGCGGCCGTGCTGCCCTCGCGCGCGTGCAGGAGGAGCTCGCACGAGATCCCGAAGCCGCGCGGCGCCTGGCCCTTGAGCAGCTCCAACAGGAAACCGGGGCGCTCGACGCCCGCCTTCGTGCGGACGAAGGCTCGGTGATTCCGCCGGGCCGGATGCCGGAAGTCCTGCGGGATCTCCTCGGTCGTGATGCGCGCCTGACGGTGCTCGGCGTCCGGGCGCTTCCCCCCGAGGTGTTGCGCTGGTCGCCCGCGCCGGTCGCTTCCGCCCCGGCGGATGGGCCGCAGGCCCAGGCCGCCCCGGCGGAACCGTCCCCTGAGGCCATCCCGGCGCCGTCCGCGGAAGGCGTGCCAGCGCTGTATCGCCATCAAGTGGTGCTGCGTTTCGAGGGGGGCTATGCGGCCGCCTTGGACTACGTCCGGTCCGTCGAGGGCCTTCCGTTCCGCGTGCGCTTGCAGCATATGGAGATCGACGCAGAGCGCTGGCCCTCGTTGACCATCACCCTGACCGTTGAAACCATGGGCCTCGAGGAGGGATGGATCGGTGTTTGAGCCTCTTCGCCGGGTGTTGCTTCTCGCCAGCGTCGCCGGGCTGCTCGGCGCCGCGGCGCCGGTGCCCGACCCGACCCGTCCCGCCATCGCGTCCCGCGTCGCAAGCACGGAGGCCGCGCCCGCGGCGGCTCTCGTCCTGCAGTCGACGCTGGTCTCCCCGCAGCAGCGCAGCGCCATCATCAATGGTCAGCGCTACCGACTCGGTGATGCCCTCGGCGACGCCCGCCTGGAGGCCATCGGCCCGGGCTGGGTGCGCTTGCGCAGCCCGACAGGCAGCACGGAACTGCGTCTTTCCTTCTCGAATTCCACCCGACCGGTGAACCGCTGATGCTTCGATTCCTGCCGATCCCGCTGGCCCTGCTGCTGGTCGCGCCCTTGGCGGCCCAGACGCCGGCGCCCGCCACGCCCGCGCAGGCCGCGACGCCGCCGCCTGCCGTCACGCGCGCCCTGGTCGCGCCGCCCCCGCGCCCGGCCGCGGTGCCGCGCTTCAATGTCGATGTCGACGAGGTGCCGGCCCGCGCCTTCTTCATGAGCCTCGTGCAGGACACGGCCATCAACATGGTGGTCCACCCTGACGTGGCCGGGAACATCAGCCTGAGCCTGAAGAGCGTCACGGTGCCGGAAGTGCTCGAGGTGGTTCGCGAGGTCTATGGCTACGAGTACGAGCCGCGCAGCAACGGCTACATCGTGTTGCCGGCGCGGCTGCAGTCGCGCGTGTTCGAGGTCGATTACCTGCACCTGCAGCGCGTCGGGGAATCGCGCACGCGCGTCAATGCGGGCGACCTGACCAGCAGCGAGAACAGCAACGGCCAGGCCACCAACGCCTCGGCGGGCGACGGCGGTGGCGAGGACGGCGAGTCGGGAGCAGGCAGCAGCGGGCGCAGCGAGGCCTTCACCAGCCGCGTCCGCACGCGCAGCGAATCCGACTACTGGGCGGAGCTGGACCGCGCCCTGGTAGCCATCGTCGGTGATGGCCCGGGCCGCTCGGTCATCGTCAGCCCGCAGTCGAGCACGGTCGTCGTGCGCGCACTGCCCTCGGAGATGCGCGACGTGCAGCGCTACCTTGACGCCGTGCAGGGTGCGGTGACGCGCCAGGTGATCCTCGAGGCGCGGATCATCGAGGTGACGCTGAACGACAAGTTCCAGGCCGGCATCAATTGGGCCCAAGTGGTGGACAGCGGCGCCGGCATCATCGGCCAGACCGGTGGTGGGGCCATCTTCGGCCCGGATGGCCGCTCGGAGATCGGGGGCAACACCGGCAGTCTCAATCCCAACAACCCCTCGTTGCCGGATGGCACGGCGACCTCGGCCTTCGGCGGCGTGTTCAGCATCGGCTGGCAGCGCGGCGACTTCAGCGCCTTCGTCGAACTGCTGAAGCAGCAGGGCGACGTCCGCGTGATGTCGAGCCCACGGGTGTCGGCCACCAACAACCAGAAGGCCGTCATCAAGGTCGGCAGCGACGAGTTCTTCGTCACCGGCATCAGCGGCGCGCAGAACCAGAGCGTTGGCAACCAGACCCAGCAGACCGACCCGTCGCTGGAGCTGACGCCGTTCTTCTCCGGCATCTCGCTCGACGTGACCCCGCAGATCTCCGAGGACGGCGACGTGCTGCTGCACGTGCAGCCGACCATTTCGGAAGTCGAGGACCAGACCAAGCTGATCGTCGTCGGCGACCGCGACTACCGCCTGCCGCTGGCGGTCAGCGCGGTGCGCCAGAGCGATTCGATCGTGCGCGCCAGTAACGGCCAGCTGGTTGTGATCGGCGGCCTGATGCAGGACAGCGAGACGCGACAGAACGCGCGCACGCCGTTCCTCGGCGCCATCCCGGTGCTGGGCCAGCTGTTCCGCCAGACGCGCAATTCCGGCCGCAAGACCGAGCTGGTGATCCTGCTGCGCCCCACGGTGGTCGACGGTGCCGAGACTTGGGATCGCGCCGCGCAGCCGCGCCTCGAGGAGACGCGCGCGCTGCAGTCGGAAACCCCTTGACCGGTGGCCTGGCCACGGCGATGTACGAAGACCACTTCGGCCTCCGCCAGGCGCCGTTCTCGCTGACGCCGGACACCGGCTTCTTCTTCCGCAACGACGCCCACGTCGAAGCCCTGCAGGTGCTGAGGGTCGCCCTCGACGCCGGGGAAGGGTTCATCAAGGTCACCGGCGAAGTCGGTACCGGCAAGACGCTGCTCTGCCGTCTGTTGCTGAATAGCCTCGACGAGCAGTGGGTGACGGCCTGGGTGCCGAACCCCTACCTCGACCCGGACGCCCTGCGACGCGCCATCGCCGACGAGCTGCGCGTGGCGCTCGGGCCCACGCCGCGCCAGCACACGCTGGTCAAGAAGCTGCAGGAGCGGCTGATCGAGCTGGCGGCGGGCGGAAAGCGCGTCGCGGTCATCATCGACGAGGCGCAGGCCTTGTCGGATGAGAGCCTCGAGGCGTTGCGGCTGCTGTCGAACCTCGAGACCGAGACCCGCAAGCTCCTGCATGTCGTCCTGTTCGGCCAGCCCGAGCTGGACCAGCGTCTGGCGCAGCCGCAGCTGCGCCAACTGCGGCAGCGCATCGGCTTCGGCTACCGCCTGCAGCCGCTCGATGCCGACGGCGTGGCGCTCTACCTGCAGCACCGCCTCTCGGTGGCCGGTTACAACGGCCGGCCGCTGTTCGCGCAGCGCGCCCTGCGCCGCCTGCACCGCGCGAGTGGCGGCATTCCGCGCCTGGTGAACGTGCTCGCGCACAAGGCCCTGCTGCTGGCCTATGGCCGCGGACTGCGTGAGGTCTCGGAGGCCGAAGTGGCGCTGGCCGTGCGCGACACCGATGGTGCACAGGCGCCCGCGCGCGCCGGCTGGGGCAGGGCCGCAGCGTGGTCGGCCGCTGTCCTCGCGGCGGTCGCCGTAGCGGTCGTGGCTTGGCGTTTCGCCGGGGGGACGGCATGAGCGTGATCAACCAGATGCTTCGCGACCTCGATGCGCGCGGGCAGGGCGGCGGCGCATCGCGCCGCACGGCGATGGCCGCCGTCGGGCAGGCCGCTGGAACCCGACCTGCCGGATGGCGTTCGAGTCGCCTGTGGTGGTTGGTCGCGGCATTGACGGTCGCGCTGGCGTCCGCAGTGGTGATGCTGGTGGCGCATCGATGGAAAGCCCTCGCACCGGTAGGCGCTCCGCCTACGGTCGATGCGATGCCGGTCGACGCACCGGCTCCTCCGCCGGTGCCCGCCCCGCTTGTTGCCGAGGTCTCGGCGTCGGCCGCCTCCGAGGTCGAGCGATCCGAGGGCGTTACCGCCGCGGTGCCGGCGAGCGACGGCGAAACGCCGCCTGAGTCCCCGGTATTGATCGATGCGTCGCCGTCGATGGCCGACGCGCCTGTCGCCCCTCGGCTGGCGGATTCGCCGGTCGAGCCGATCGCCCGCCCCGACGACGCCGCGCCGCTTGCGCGGACCCGCATCGAGCGCGTGATGTCGGAGATCGATCCCTTGGACGCGGCCCGAAGCGCGCTGTCCGAAGGACGCGCCAGCGACGCGCTCACTGGCCTGTCCGACCTGAGCGTGCACTCTGCGGAGCGGAACGCGCTGGAGGCGGCCGCCCTGCAGGCGCTGGGCCGCCACGCCGAGGCCGAGGAGGCGTACCGCCGCGCCCTGCGCCAAGACCCCGAGGTCGGCGCGTGGTGGGCAGGCTTGGGCATCTCGCTCGACGCCAGCGGTCGGGGTGCAGAGGCGCTCGGCGCCTTCCGCGAGGCGCAGCGCCGCGGTCCGCTCGACCCGGCTTTGACAGACTATCTTGGCGAGCGGGTCGAGGCCCTCTCCGCCGAACCACCGAGGTGACCATGTCCACGATTCCCAGTGCCGCCGTGAAGAAGATCCGCATCGGCGACCTGCTGGTCGAGAACGGCCTGATCACGGCCGAACAGCTGCAGCACGCGCTGTCCGAGCAGCGCAAGCTCGGCTCCAAGCTCGGCCGCACGCTCATCGACCTCGGCATGGTCAGCGAGAACGACATGCTGCAGCTGCTGTCGCGGCAGCTTGCGATCCCGCTGATCGACTTGCGCAGCTACCGTTTCGAGCCCGCGCTGGTGCGCAGGCTCCCGGAGACCTTGGCTCGGCGCTTCCGCAGCATCGTCCTGAAGGAGGAGGGGGGAAGCTACGTGGTCGGCATGGCCGACCCCACCGATCTCTTCGCCTACGACGAGCTGGCGCGCGTGCTGGGGGGCAAGGAGATCCGCCTCGCCCTGGTGCGCGAGGACGAGGTGTTGCGCACCTTCGACACCGTGTATCGCCGCACCGAGGAAATCAGCTCGCTGGCCCAGGAGCTCTCCGAAGAGGTCAGCAACGACGCCGCGCTGGACGTTTCCCAGCTGGGCCTCGGCGAGGACACGGCTGACGCGCCGGTGGTCAAGCTGCTGCAGTCGCTGTTCGTCGACGCGGTGCAGGCCGGTGCCTCGGACATCCACATCGAGCCCGACACCGACTGCCTGCGGCTGCGCCAGCGCGTGGACGGCGTCCTCAACGAACAGATCATCCGCGAGCGGCAGATCGCTTCGGCGCTGGTGCTGCGCCTGAAGCTGATGGCGGGCCTGAACATTTCCGAGAAGCGCATGCCGCAGGACGGCCGCTTCCAGATCAGCGTGCGCGGCAAGGCCATCGACGTCCGTGTGTCGACGATGCCGGTGCAGCACGGCGAGTCGGTGGTGATGCGACTGCTCGACCAGAGCGGCGCGATGCTCGACCTCGACTACCTCGGCATGCCGGCGCCGATGCTGGCGCGTTTCCGCAACGTGCTGCATTCCCCCAGCGGCATCATCCTCGTCACCGGCCCCACCGGCTCGGGCAAGACCACCTCCCTGTACGCGGCGTTGAACACCCTCAACCGGCCGGAGAAGAAAGTCATCACGGTCGAGGATCCGGTCGAGTACCGCCTGCCGCGCATCAGCCAGGTGCAGGTGAACACCAAGATCGGCCTCGACTTCGCGGCGGTGCTGCGTTCCGCGCTGCGACAGGACCCGGACATCATCCTCGTTGGCGAAATGCGCGACCAGGAAACCGCCGAGATCGGCCTGCGCGCCGCGATGACCGGCCACCTCGTGCTGTCGACGCTGCACACCAACGACGCCGTGGGCACCGCGGACCGCCTGCTGGACATGGGCGCGCCCGGCTACCTGCTCGCGGCGTCCCTGCGCGTGATCATCGCGCAGCGCCTCGTCCGCCGCGTCTGCGACAGTTGCGGTGAGCGCTACCTGCCCGACGCCAACGACCAAGCGTGGCTCGCCGAGATGCGCCCGGGTGCGCCTACCGACGGCCTGCGCCGCGGGCGCGGCTGCCAGCACTGCAACGGCACCGGCTATCGCGGCCGCATCGGCGTCTACGAATACCTCGAGCCCACCCTCGAGATGCTGAACGCACTGCGCCGCGGCCAACACGACGGCTTCGTGCATGCGGCCGCCAAGGCGCCGCTTTTCCGGCCCTTGGCGCAGGCGGCCCTGGACTACGCTCTGGCCGGCCTGAGCACGCTGGAGGAGGCGAAGCGCATCGGTGGCGAGCTCGCGCAGTCGGGGACGCACTGACGCATGCCCAGCTTCCAGTACAAGGCGCGCGACGCCCAAGGCCGGCCGGTCAGCGGTTCGGTCGAGGGCTTGTCCAGCGACGCCGTGGCGCGCCAGCTCGGCAGCAGTGGCATGGTGCCGCTGGAAATCGTCGAGGCCGTCACGCAGCCGCCGATCGGCGAGCAGTTCATGGCGTCGCTCGGCTTCAACGCCCCGAGCCGCGTCGACCTGATCCTGTTCACCCGGCAGATGTATGCGCTCGCCCGGGCCGGCGTCCCCATCACGCAGGCGTTGCGTCGGCTCTCCACCACCTCGCGCAACGCGGTTCTCGGCAAGACGCTGCTGGCGATGCTCGAGGAGCTGGAGGCAGGCCGCGACATGGCCACCGCGATGTCGCGCCACCCGAAGGTGTTCGGACCGCTGCTGACGGCGATCGTGCGGGTCGGCGAAGAAAGCGGCCGCATCGACGAGGCCTTCCTGCGGCTTAACCAGCACCTCGAACGCGAGCAGAAGGTGGTGGAGCAGGTGAAGACGGCGGTCCGCTACCCGGTGATCGTCATCGTCTTCGTCGCCCTCGCGGTGTTCGTGATCATGAGCTTCGTGATCCCGGAATTCGCCAAGCTGTACGGCTCCTTCAATGTCGAGTTGCCGCTGCCCACGCGCATCATCATCGGCACCTCCAATTTCTTCGCCGCGTGGTGGTGGCTGGTGCTGGGCGGCATGCTGGGGGGCGCCTGGTGGCTGCGCCACTACGTCCAGACGGAGGCCGGGCGACTGCGCTGGCACGGGCTGCTGTTGAAGATGCCCATCATCGGCAACATCGTCCTTCGCGCCACCTTGGCGCGGTTCGCCCGGGCCTTCGCGATGGCCACCCGCTCCGGCGTGCCGGTGCTCCAGGCGCTGGCGGTCGTCTCGCTGGCCGTCGAGAACGACGTGATCGCCCGACAGCTTCTCGGCATGCGTTCGGCGATCGAGCGCGGCGAGAGCCTGACGCGCGCCGCGGCAATGCAGCAATGCTTCACACCCTTGGTGCTGCAGATGCTGACGGTGGGCGAGGAGACCGGCCAGATCGACGACATGCTCGTCGAAGTGGCGGACTTCTACGAGCGCGAGGTCGACTACGACGTACGCAACCTCAACGACCTGCTCCAGCCGATCCTTACGGTGATCGTTGCCGGCATCGTCTTCATCCTCGCCCTCGGCGTGCTGCTGCCGATGTGGGACCTCGTGAAGCTGGCCCGCCAATGAGGCGGATGCCGTGAAGCCCGCGCGACAGCCCGAGCTCGCCACGACGAACGCGGGCTGGCTGCGGCAGGTGAACCGCGCCGTGAGCCTGCTGATCGTGGTGGTGCTTGCGACCTTGCTGTTCCGTGCCGGGCGCGACGTCCTCGCCGAGGGGGAGCGCCTGGCCCTTGGTCTCGCCGAGCAGAACCTCGAAAACCTCGTTTGGCTCGAAGGCAAGCGCGTGGTGGCGGAGGAGGGCATCGCGGGCCTCGAGCGACGCGCCGGGAGCGACCCGCGACGCTGGGCGCAAGACCGCCTCGCCGCGCTGCCGGCGGGGGAGATCCCCGGCGGTCCGCTGCCCTCTTGGGCCGACGAGCGTTGGAGCTTCGATGCCGCACGCGGCGAGCTGGTTTACCGGGTGACGTGGCTGGAGGGTGGCGACCGGCGATGGCGCGTTGAACTCGTGCTTGATCGCGTCGAGAGTTCGACGCCGGGCTTGGCCCGGGATTTGCTTCTGGTGCCTGTGAGCGGCGGTGTACCGCCTTCCTGAGTGCCCGGCAACGCACGCGAGCGTTTACAGCAATTCACGGCACGTCCGATTCTTCCAAGTAAATCAAGGGCGTATAGTACTTTCGTGATCCAGCGCCCAAGCTGGGTCGTCCCTCTCCTACCGACAGGTTTTCGTCCATGCGTCGTCAGTCCGGCTTCACCCTCATCGAACTCGTCATCGTCATCGTCGTCCTCGGCATCCTGGCCGCACTGGCGATCCCGCGTTTCATCTCGCTGCAGCGCGAGGCGCGCATCGCGGTGGTCGATTCGCTGTTCAACTCGATCCGCTCGGGCAGCAACGTGATCTATGCGAAGTCCGCGGCCACGGGCAACTCCGACCTCGCCGTCGGCGTCGTGGACATCGATGGCGGCGCGGTGGGTTCCGGTCCGAACGTCAACACCCGATTTGGCTATCCGCAGGCCACTCAGGTCGACATCACACAGCTGTACGACAATCTTTCGCAGCGCTACAACTTCACGGGTGGCGGCACGGGCAATGCGACGTTGACGATCAACCTCGATGGCATTGCCAGCTGTGCCGTGACGTACACTGCGTCCACCGGCCCCGGTGCCACACCGGCGATCGTGCGTGACATCACTGGCTGCTGAGCCCGGAGAATCCAATGAAGACCCAGAACGGTTTTACCTTGATCGAACTCGTCATCGTCATCGTGCTGCTCGGCGTGCTGGCCGCCATTGCGGTGCCGCGCTTCGTCAACCTTGAAGATGATGCTCAAGAAGCGGCGCTCACCGCGTCCGCGTCCGCAATCACCTCCGCGATGAACATCAATTACGCGGGTTGCGCCGTCAACAACCACAGCGCAGCCGATCCGGACTGCGAACCGGTTGACAGCTGCGGTGACGCGTCGCTGGTTCTGAACGGAGGCCTCGGCAATTTTGAGGTGGTGGCAGACACGGCCATCGCCGCGAATAATGGCAGCACGCTGACGACGTGCTCGCTTCGTCGCGTGGGCACGACGACGCCCACACGCCCCTTCACCGCCGTCCGCGCGGGCACCTGACCGCGTCCGCTCCCGGCTGAACGCGTCCGAGCACGGGGGCGGCAGGGTGACCTGCCGCCCTCTGTCGTTGAGGCCTGAACCGACCGAATGACCCGCCCCCTGTTCCCGTCCGAACGAAGCGCTGGTTTCACGCTGCTGGAGCTGGTGATCGTCATCGTGATCCTCGGCGTTCTGGCCGTGGTCGCTTTACCGCGCATCGGCGAGGGCAGTTTCCGCAGTGCCGCCTTCGCGGAGCAGGTGGCCACGGCATTCCGCTATGCCCAGCGCCTCGCCGTGGCGACCGGCTGCGACATCCAAGTCGACGTCAGTACGGCTACCAACAGTTATCGAGTGCGTCGCCGTGCGGATGGTACCGACACGAGTTGCGGAAGCACCGGCGGCTTCACGCTCGATGTCCCCAATCCGGGCGGCAGCGGTGCCTTCGCCGGCACTGCGACGGCGGGCGTGACGGTGACGCAGGGGGTGGTGATCACGTTCAATGCGCAGGGCCTGCCGAGCCCGAACGGCGGCACCGCCGTCGTGGGCGGGCGCAGCATCATCGTGGAGGCGGACACCGGCCATGTGCGTTGAACGCGAGCGCGGCTTCACCCTGCTGGAGCTGGTCGTCACGCTGGTGATCCTCGGCGTGGCTTTCGCCGCCATCGCGGGCCTGGTGGCCACGCTGGGCGGCGGCAGTGCATCGCCGGTCTTGCAAACGCAGGCGCTGTATATCGCCGAGGGCTATCTCGAGGAAGCGATGCTGAAGGCGTACGCCGACCCCGAAAGCGATCCCCCGAACTGCGCACCAAGCCGCGACTTGTGGGATGACATCGCGGACTACGGCGAGTGCCTCAACTCAGCCTCGTCGCCCACGGACTCTTCGGGCGTCGCGCTCGCCGGACTTTCGCGCTACCGCGTGCGGATGGAGGTGGGCGACCCGACGGTCGTGGGCGGTGCCACCACGCGGCGCGTCGAGGTGCAGGTGACGAATGTCGACGGGGATTTCGACGTGCGTCTCGCCGCGCTGAAGGCGCAGTACTGAGATGCGGACGCGCCACGCCGCCGGATTCAGCCTGATCGAACTGGTCATCGTGATCGTGCTGGTCGGCATCCTCGCGACGGTGTCGGTGGCCTTGATCCGCCAGCCCATCGACGCCAGCGCCGACGTGCAGCGGCGCGCACGGCTGGCCGACGCCGCCGACCAAGCGATGGCGCGGATCAGTCGCGATCTGCGCCTCGCGCTGCCGAACAGCATCCGCACCAGCGCGGACGGCCGAGCCATCGAAATGCTGATCGCGCCGATGGCGGGGCGGTACCGTGCGCGCCCTCGCGCCACGCCGACCGCCGAAGGCTCGGGCGATGTGCTCGATTTCGCCGTGGCCGATGCGTCGTTCGACCTCCTCGCGCCGCTGCCCGCGGTGCCGACGGCGGGCCAGTGGGTGGTGATCTACAACCTCACCGCCAGCGGCACGCAGGCCAACGCGTGGGCGGGCGACAACCGCACGACGATCGGGGCCGGCAGCACGGCCCAGCGGATCAACCTCGCGGCGCCGTTCCAATTTCCCTTTCCGTCGCCCTCGCAGCGTGTGTACGTGGTCGACCAGGCCGTGCAGTACCGCTGCGCCTCCGACGGCCAGCTGCGGCGCCACGCCGGCTACGCCCCCGCGGTATCGATGGCGGTGCCGGCGCCGGGCAGCTCGGCGCTGCTCGCCGAGGGCGTGAGCTTCTGCGATTTCCGCTACCAGACCGGCAGTGCGAGCCGCCAGGGGTTGGCGGCGCTGTCCTTGGCCATCACCCGGGAGGGCGAGTCGGTGAGCCTGCTGAAATCCGTCCACCTGCCGAATCTCCCATGAGCCCACGGAACCGCCAGCGAGGCTTCAGCCTCATCGCCGCGGTCTTCGTCATCGCGATCGCGCTGCTCATCGTGCTGGCCGCGGTGCTGACGCTGAGTGCCCGCAACCGCAGCACGGTGCAGGCGCTCGATGCGAGCCGCGCCCTGTTCGCCGCTCAAAGTGGCCTCGAGGTGGCGATTGCGCGCAGCCTCGCGGGCGGCTGCACCGCCGTGCCGCCCAGCGTCGCGATCGAGGGCTTCACCGTCACGCTGGGCTGCGTGCCGGAGAACGTGGATGAGGCGCCAGACACTTACCGCATCTACGCGCTGACCGCGGTGGCGCAGCGCGGCAGTTTCGCTTCGAATACGTTCATTTCCCGGCGCGTGCGCGCCACGGTGGCCGAATGACCCTGGGCATGCTGCTGCGCGTCGTCACCCTCCTCGCCGCTCTCGTTGCGACGGTCCCCGCCTGGGGCCAGGACACGTGGCGCGACGATTTCTCGACCACCAACTGGGGGGAGAACAGCGGCGTGCTCCCCTTCGCCAGCGAGTGGACCCGCATCGGCGCGTCGAACCGTGTGGGGGGCGAGGTGCAGATCCGGGTGAACAACACCGCCATTGCCCGCACGGCCAATCTCGGCACCTACGACGTGGCGTCGCTGTCGCTGCGCCTTCGCAGCCTAGGGACGCTGGAAACCGCCGACACGCTGCAGGTCCAGGTCGGCCCGGCGTCGGGCGGGCCGTGGACGGTGCTGGAAACCTTCACCGACGATCTCAGCGGTACGCTCGACCGGACCTACACCGTGCCATCGTCGGCGATCACGGCCACCACGACGGTCCGCCTGCTGGTGGGGGGCACCAACGACAGTGGCGAGAACTGGGCGATCGATTTCGTCGAACTGCGGGCCCTCGCGCCCACGTGTTTCTCCGACACGTTCACGGGCACGGCGCTCGCCCCGGCCAACTGGGCCACCAGCAGCGTCAGCGGCAGTTTCGGCCAGCCGCGGATCGTCAACAACCGCCTGCGCCTCACCGATGCCAGCGGGAACGTGTCGACGGCCGCCTCGTTGCTGCGACTGTTCCCCGGTGCCGACAACCGCGTCGTGCTCGAGTTCGACTACCTCGCGTATGGCGGCAGTGGCGCGGACGGCGTTGCCTTCACGTTGTCCGATGCCGCGATTACTCCCGTTCCTGGCGGATTCGGCGGCTCGCTCGGCTACGCCCAACGCGATGGCGTCACGCCGGGCTTCGCCGGGGGCTGGCTGGGCGTGGGCCTTGACGAGTTCGGCAATTTCAGCAACCCGAGCGAATCGCGCGTGGGCGGCCCCGGCTCGCGCCCGGATGCGGTGGCGCTGCGAGGCTCGGGTAGCGGCACGGCGGGGTACCCGTACGTCGCCGGAACCGCGACCCTCTCGCCCGGCATCGACATCTCGGGCAACGTCGCGGGACCCAACCATCGCTATCGCATCACGGTGGACAGCCGTGCGGGCAGCGGGGCGGGCGCGCAGGTGAGCGTTGAGCGGCGTACGACCAGCACCGGCGCGTTCACCTCCCTGATCGCGCCCTTCAACATCTTCACGGCGAACCCGGCTCAGGCCGCGGTGCCGACGAACTTCCGCCTGTCGCTGACGGGATCGACCGGCGGTTCCACCAACATCCACGAGATCGACAACCTGCAGGTCTGCGCGACGCGCGTGAACCAGATCATTGAGGTCGATCACTACCGCTTTTTCCACGACGGGCAGGGCCTCACCTGCGGTCCGGAGAGCATCCGCATCGTGGCCTGTCGCGACGCCGACTGCACGCAGGAAGTCAGCGGGCCGCTGCAGGTCACGCTCTCCCCGTCGGGCTGGGTGGGCGGTGACACGCAGACGATCACCAGCGGGCAGACCCTTCAGCTCCGCCGAACGACGGCGGGCGACGTGAGCTTGGCGGTAACGGCGAGCAACCCGCCGCGCCGGCCATTCACCCCGGACCGCTGTTTCGTGGGCGGCACGCAGCGACCGGACTGCACCCTGAATTTCGCCGATTCCGGTTTCAGCTTCGACGTGCCCAACCACGATGCCGACACGCCGCAGACGATGACCCTCTCGGCCGTCGGCCGCGATCCGGGCACGCAGGCTTGCGTCCCGGGCTTCGCCAACGTCACGCGGAGCATCGCTTTCGGTTCGGCCTACCAGAACCCGACCACCGGCACCTCGGCGGTGCGTGTGAACGGCACGGCGGTGGCGACGGGGGGCTCGCCGACCACGGCGCTACCGCTGGCCTTCGACGCGAATGGACGCGCCAGCATCTCGGTGCAGTACGCCGATGCCGGTGCTCTCCGCCTGTTCGCACGCTACACCGGTTCCGCGGCGAACAGCGATGCCGGGCTGGTGATGAACGGGCAGGACGATTTCGTGGCGCGCCCGATCCTGCATCTCGAGATCACCAGCCCGGCGAATCCTGCCGCCGCCGATGCCAGCGGCGGTGTGTTCACCGTGGCGGCGCAGAACTTCGCCACCCGCGTCACGGCGCGCAACGTCAACGGCGCGGTGACGCCGAACTTCGGCCGCGAGATCAGCCCGCCCGGCGAGGCCGTGCAGCTGCGCTCGACCTTGGTCGCGCCCGCCGGTGGCAACAATCCTGCGCCCGTCGGAAGCTTCGGCGCGGCCAGCAGCGGCGTGCTGACGGGCAACTGGCGCTGGGACGAAGTCGGCATCATTGGCCTTGCCGCCCATCTCGTGGATAACGACTACCTCGGCGCCGGAGACTTGAGCCGCCCGGCGGCTGCGGTGCTCCCGCGCGTCGGCCGATTCGTCCCGCGGCGGCTGGACGTGGCGGCGGCCCCGGGCGTGGTGCCGGCGTTCGCGCCGAGCTGTGCTGCCGGGCGATTCGGGTATGCCGGGCAGGAGTTCGGTTTCGCGACACCGCCGCAGCTCAGCGTCACGGCGCTGAACGCGCAGGGCAGCACGACGCTGAACTACGTGAACGTGGGTTCCACAGCGGCGGGGCGATTCTGGAAGCTGGCCGGGACGCTCCCTGGACGCACGTACACGCACACCCCAGCACCGGCCGTCGCGTTGACGAGGACGACGACCGGAGCGCCGTATGCCCCCGTCGACATCAGCGCGTCGCCGTTCGATGGCAGCGGCCTCCTGCGCCCCTCCGATGTGACCTCGCTGGATCGCTTGACGTATGCGAAGCCGGCTACGTTCGGCGCGCCGTTCGCGCCGCAGGTCACGATGGCGGTGCCGGCCGTCGACTTGACCGACAGCGACGGTCGTTGCCATGACCCAGACAACAACGGTACGTGCGACGCGTTCAGCGTGGTGGGCATCACCGGCACCCTCGATGCCGGCGGGCAGTCGTGGCAATTGCGCTGGGGCCGCATCGCGGTCACCAATGCCTTCGGCCCGGAGGTGATCGACCTGCGCGTGCCGATGCGCGCCGAGTTCTTCAACGGAACGACCTTCGTCGCGAACACGGACGATGTCTGCACCGGGGTGACGATGCAGGCGCTGGCCGATGCGAATGCCGGTGACACGCTGCTGCCTGCGGAGACCTGCGTGCAGGACACGGGCAGCCCGGGGGCCAGCGGACAGGGGTGCAGCGTCGCGGGCGCGGTCGATCGTCGCTACACGGTGACCCCCGCAGGGGGCGACTACCGGCTCTGGCTGCGCGCCCCCGGCGCGGGCAACGTCGGCATCCTCGATCTCACCCCCAATGTCCCGGCTTGGCTGCAGTTCAACTGGCGCGGGACGGGCAACGTCGCTCCGACGGCGCGCGTCGGCTTCGGCGTCTTCCAGGGGGACCGCCGCGCCATCCACGAACGCGAGGTCTACTGACTCAGGGGGCGTAACGCACGTCGACGACGATGAAGCGCGTGGGGCCCGCCGGCAGCGCCGCTTCGAACTCGTCGTCGATGCGCTTCTTCAGCGCGGCCCGCGCCAGCGGGGAATCGATGCTGATCCAGCCCTTGGCCGCATCGATCTCGTCCGGGCCGACGATGCGGTAGGTGCTTTCCACGCCGTTGTCCTCGCGTTCCACCGTCAGCCACGCGCCGAAGAACACGGCGGACGGATCGGCGGGCCGGCCTTCGACGACCTTGAGACCCTCGATGCGCTTCGACAGGTAACGCACCCGTCGGTCGATCTCGCCGAGTTGTTTCTTGCGGTACGTGTACTCGGCGTTCTCCGAGCGGTCGCCTTCGGCCGCGGCGGCGGCCAGGGCCTTCACGACCTCCGGCCGGCGGACGCGCCAGAGGTCGTCCAGCTCGGCTTTCAGGCGCTCGAAGCCCTCGCGCGTGATCAGCGCGGTTGAGGGCCCCTGCGGTGGACGCCAGCGCGGCATCGGGCGATGCGTGGAAGGTGGCTCAGCCCGCCGGCGTGTACGTCAGCGCGGCGCCCGGGCCCAGCGGCCAGCCCATGAAGATCCACAGCGCGAACAGCGCCGACCAGCCGATCAGGAAGGTGATCGAGTAGGGGATCATCGTGGCGACCACGGTGCCGATGCCGGCCTTGGGCTCGTAGCGCTGCAGGAAAGCGATGATCAGCGCGAAGTAGCTCATCATCGGCGAGATGATGTTGGTGACAGAGTCGCCGACGCGATACGCCGTCTGCGTCACTTCCGGCGAATAGCCGAGCAGCATGAACATCGGCACGAACACCGGCGCCATCAGAGCCCATTTGGCCGAGGCCGAACCCATGGCGAGATTGACCGTGGCGGTGAGCAGGATGAAGCCGATCAGCAGCGGGATCTTCGGCAGGCCCAGCGCCTTGAGCAGCTCCGCGCCTTCCACGGCGAAGATCAGCCCGAGCTGGGTCCAGTTGAACAGCGCCACGAACTGCGCGGCGAAGAACACCAGCACGAGGTAGCTCGCCAGCGTGCCCATCGAGGCCGACATGCCCTTGATGACGTCGTTGTCGCTCTTGATGGTGCCGGCGCCGACGCCGTAGGCGATGCCGATCAGGGCGCCGCCGAGGAAGATCAGCGCGACGATGCCGTGCAGGAAGGGCGAGAGGGCCTTCAGCAGGTCGGGCTCGCCAGCGATGCGCAGGGCGCCGTCGGCCGGCACGGTGGCCAGCAGCACGAGGGCGGTCAAGACGAGCGTGGCGATGCCGGCGTAGACGAGGCCGCGCTTCTCGGCGGCGGACAGCGGTTCGATTTTCTCATCGCCTTTGCCATAGGCGCCGTCGGGGAAGCGGCGGGCCACGACCTTCTCGGTGACGAACCAGCCGAGCAGGGTGATCACCGGCGTCGAGATCTGCATGAAGAACAGATTGGCCGCAGGGCTCACGGAATACGTCGGGTCGACGATGCGCGCCGCCTCCTGCGACAGGCCGGAGAGCAGCGGGTCGATGGTGCCGAGGAGCAGGTTGGCCGAATAGCCGCCGGAGACGCCGGCAAAGGCCGCGGCGATGCCGAGGATGGGGTGGCGACCGGCGGCGACGTAGAGCAGGCCGGCCAGCGGCACCAGCAGCACGTAGCCGATTTCGCTGGCCATGTTCGACATGACGCCCGCGAACACCACGATCGGCGTGAGCAGGAAGCGCGGCGCATTGAGCACGACGATGCGCAGGCAGGCGCCGATGAAGCCGCTGTGCTCGGCCACGCCGATACCGATCAGCGCCACGAGCACGGTGCCGAGCGGGGCGAAGCTCGTGAAGTTCGTGACCAGGCCGCCCATGATCCGCTGCAAGCCGTCCACGCTGAGCAGGTTGACGGGCACCACCGGCTCGCCGGTCTTCGGGTGGGCGACGCTCAAGTCGAACTGCGCGGCGATCGCACTGGCGATCACCACGAAGACGGTGAGCAGGAAGAACAGCGTCGCCGGGTGCGGCAGCAGGTTGCCGGCGCGCTCGACGATGGCGAGGAAGCGGTCGACGGCAGTGCGCGGCGCCGCGGCGGGAAGGGCGTCGGAGGCGGACATCGGCGGGGAGCTCAGGAAGAAGGGCTTGATTGTGCCGAAGGGCGTGCTGCCTGTGCTCGGCGTGCCGACTCGACGAGGCGCTGGAGGCCGGCGCGCTCGGCGGCGGCGATCACCGGAGGCCAGTCGGCCGCGTCGAGCGGCGTGAAGCTGGGATCGAGATCGAGGCACTCCTGCACCAGCGACAGCGCGCCGCGCGCATCGCCCTCGACGACCTTCTGGTGCAGCCATTGCCGGCCGTGCGCGAGTAGGGCAGGGGTATCGCGGGCGTCGCGCAACAGGGTGCGGTACTGGCGATGCAAGGGTGCTGAAACCGCACGTTCGCGCAGTTCCTCCTCGAGCGCCTTGCGCGCCTCGGTGGCCTGGCCTTCGGCGAGCATCGCGGTGATGCGGTCTTCGAGACGATGGTCGCGGCTGAAGCGGAGCTTCTCCGGCTCTTCGGGGCCCGAGGGAGTGAAGCCCAGGGCCTCTCGGTACTGGAACACGAGTCGACCGCACACGTGCGCGGCCATGAACAGCAACCACAGCGCGAGGGCCATCGACACCATCGCGCCGAAGAACGGCGGCAGCACGCGGTCGAGCCAGCCGGCGCCTCGCAAGCCGAACCCGAGCCCCAGCCAGACGAGGGCGATGGCGCCGAGGTAGGGCAGGCCGACGCGTGCCAGCACCTCGGCCCAGAACACCGGATTGATGGCGCGGCCGATCTGTTCATCGATAGCCAGGGACATCGCGATCAAAGGCAGCACGGTCGCCATCAGCAGCCGCCACGCGGCGGGCCAGGGGCCGGGTACGAAGATCGTCAGCGCGAGATGCACGACGGCGAAGGCGAGGAGCAGGGCCAGGAACGCGAACACGGCGCGGTCACCGACATCGAAGCCGAAGCGCGGCGGTTCGCGGTGACCATGGGCGGAATCGCGCAGCACTTCCAGCCCGTGCTTGGGCACGGCGAGCAGGAGGAAGAGCGTGGCGAAAGCGCCGAGGAGCGGCACGATCTGCACGCTGGCGATGATCGACAGCACGCCGATGGCCATGCCGTTGCTTCCCAGCCAGGGGTAGCGGATGACGTGCCCGGCATCCCGCCAGTAGGGCGGCTGGTCGGCAATGCCCCGATCGTGCACTTGGCCGCGCGTGCGCCAATCGGGATTCATCGACGTCCGCCGAGCAATCCGCCAAGCAGGCCGCGCAGCAGCGAGCGGCCCAGCTGGTTGCCGACCGTGCGTGCTGCGGATTTCGTCATGGCTTCGACGGCGCCCTGCCGACGGCCCGTGCCCCAGAGGAAATCGTTGAGGCGGCTGCTGGGTTTGGCCTCGGTCGCGGTGCCGGCCTTGCCGCGTGTTGGTGCCGGCGAGGGAGCGTCAGTGTCACGACCCGGCTCCGCTGCCGCCGGGGCGGCGCGACGTTCGAGCATTTCCGCGGCGGAATCGCGATCCAGCGGTGCGTCGTACTTGCCCGCCAGTCCGCTCTGCGCACGCAGGGCCGCGCGTTCGTCCGCGGTGATCGCACCGAGCCGGCAGCCGGGCGGCGCCATCAGGGTGCGCTCGA
The DNA here is from genome assembly GCA_027483745.1 of Lysobacteraceae bacterium. The sequence continues at coordinate 946 of JAIXTZ010000364.1, read as the reverse complement.
CCATCGACGGCTGGCCGCCGCCCTGCAGCGTCGAGACGAGGGCCTCGCCGACGCCGAGCTCCGAGATCGCGCGGGCGGTATCGAGGGCCGGGTTGGGCACGAAGGTCTCGGCGGCGACGCGCACGGCTTTCTGGTCGCGCGGGGTGAAGGCGCGCAGCGCGTGCTGGACGCGATGGCCGAGCTGGGCCAGCACGACGTCGGGGATGTCGGAAGGGCTCTGCGTGCAGAAGTACACGCCGACGCCCTTCGAGCGGATCAGGCGCACGACTTGCTCGATGCGCTGCTGCAGCGAAGGCGGACAGTCGGCGAACAGCAGGTGGGCCTCGTCGAACACGAACACCAGCTTCGGCTTGTCGAGATCCCCCACCTCGGGAAGGGTTTCGAACAGCTCGGAGAGCAGCCACAGCAGGAAGCTCGCGTACAGGCGCGGCTTCAACACCAGCGTCTCGGCGGCGATGACGTTCACCGTGCCGCGGCCGTCCGCCGCGGTGCGCATCAGGTCGCCGAGCTGGAGCGCCGGTTCGCCGAGCAGGCTGCGTGCGCCCTCCTGCTCGAACTTCAGCAGCGCGCGCTGCAATGCCGCCAGGCTCTGCGACGAGACGAGGCCATAGGTCTTCGAAACGACGTCGCGGTTCTCGCCGATGAAGCCCAGCACGGCACGCAGGTCGTCCATATCGAGCAGCAGCAGCCCTTCGGCATCCGCGAGGGCGAAGGCAATGTCGAGCACGCCCCCCTGCGCTTCGGACAACTCGAGGATCCGCGAGAGGAGGGTCGGGCCGATCTCGCTCACCGTCGTGCGCAGCGGATGGCCGTTCACGCCGAACAGGTCCCAGAACGCGACGGGCAACGCGGCGAAGCCGAAATCCGCGAGCTTCAGGGCATCCAAGCGCGCTTGCAGCTTGGGATTCATCGCACCGGCCATGCCGAGCCCCGCGACATCGCCCTT
>JAIXTZ010000238.1 GCA_027483745.1 Lysobacteraceae bacterium | reverse complement strand
CCTCCGGCCGCGTTCGCGGCCGGATCACCACTCGCCCGAAGGCCGAGCACGAGGTCGGCCACGCCGTTTGCATCGGCGAGGAAGGTGCCCACCGTCACCGGCACCTGCGTGCCGCCGGCATCGACGCGCTCGCCGGCCTGCAGCACCACGTTGGCCGCGGCCAGCGCCTGCTGCAGCTCGCCCACGGTCATGCCGTGCGCGGCGAGGCGCGTGGCGTCGAGTTCGACGACAACGGCGCGCTCCGGCGCGCCGATGGTGATGATGTCGCGCGTGCCGGGCACGCGCTTGAGTTCGGTTTCCAGCGCGCGCGCGACGGCGCCGAGTTCGGTCGCGCCGCGCTGCGGGTCGTCCGTCCACAGGGTGACGCCCATCACCGGCACGTCATCGATGCCCATGGGGCGCACCAGCGGCGGGCCCACGCCCAGCCCCGGCGGCACGAAATCGGCGTTGGCGAAGACCTGGTTGTAGAGGCGGACCAAGGCGTCCTTGCGCGGGATGCCGACGTCGAATTCGACGGTGACGACCGCCATGCCGGGGCGGCTCATCGCGTAGACGTGCTTCACCCCCTCGACTTCCGAAAGCTTCTGCTGCAGCGGCACGCTGACCAGCGATTCAACGTCGTGCGCCGACGAACCCGCGAAGGGCACGAAGACGTTCGCCATCGTGACGTCGATCTGCGGCTCTTCCTCGCGCGGGGTGATCATCATCGCGACGAGGCCGAGCAGCAGGGCCGCCAGCGCGAGCACCGGCGTCAGCGGGTTAGTCTGGAAGGCGCGGGCCAGTCGCCCGGAAACACCCAGGCGCGGCTCACTCATCGGCGGCCTCCCGCGCGGCGCGCTGGGCCACGAGCGCCGCGACCGGATCGAGCGCGATGGCCTCGCCCGACGCGAGGCCGGCGATCACTTCCACGCGATCCCCGAACACCTCGCCCACGCGGATCTGGCGCAGGCCGACGCGACCTTCGGCGGAAACGACGTACACCGCAGCGATCTCACTGCGACGGACGAGCGCGGTCGCGGGGATCAGCAGGCGCTCGGCCTCGCCCAGCTTGAAGCGCACCTTGACGGTGTTGCCGGGCTGCAGGCCGGTTTCCATTTCCGGCAGCTCGACGCGGACGGTGAAGGTGTGGGTCTGCGGGTTCGCCGCCGGGAACACGATGACCTCGCGGGCGTCGACGTCGCGGCCGTCGGCCAGGCGGATCGTCGCCGCCTTGTGCTCGCGGATGGCGGCAATGTCGGCCTGCGGCACCTGCACTTCCACGCGAAGCTGGCCCAACGAGAGGCCGGAGACCAGCGGCTGGCCGGGCGCGACGGTCTCGCCGATTTCGACATGGCGCTGCGTGACGAGCCCCGAGTACGGCGCGCGCACCACGGTGTAGTCGACCTGCTCGCCCGCCTGCTTCACGCCGGCCTCGGCGGCGGCGAGGGCGGCACGCGCGGCATCGCGTCGTGCCGTGGCCTGGTCGAGCTGCGAGCGCGCCACCAGCTGGCGCCCGGCCAAGTCGGCGACGCGGCGCTGGTCGGCATCCGCTTCCGCGGCCTGCGCGCGGGCGGCGCGCAGGGCGGCCTCCGCCTGCGCGCGACCGCTGCGCTGCTCGACATCGGTGAAGCGCACCACCACCTCACCGGCCTTCACCACGTCGTTGACGTCGAAGGGCAGTTCGACGACGCGGCCGGCCGTCTGCGCGGCCAGGGTCGCCTGGTTCACCGCCTGCACCACGCCGTCCCAGCTGCGCCCGCGCGCGGCGGTCGCCGGTGCGACGGCCAGCGTCTGCAGTCCGGGATCGCGCGCCGTGGGAGCCACCTCTTCGCCGCCCGAGCAGGCGGACAGTGCGAGGGCAGCGACGAGGGCAAGGGCGAGGGGCAGGCGGCGGAGAGCCATGGCGGAATCCCTCAGCGGAACGCGCAGCCGGACGACAAGCCCAGCTTCTTGAAGACGATGGCGGCCGGGCAGAAGCCGGTGAAGGCCGACTGCAAAAGGTTCAGCCCGATGAACACCGTGAACCAGACGAACCACGGCGAGACGAAGTGGGTGAGGGCGATGGAAACAAGGGTCATGACGCCGGCGAAGGCGAAAACGGCACGGTCGAGGTTCATGGCAGGCCTCCCTGGAAAGTTCGAACACTCTAAATTAGTTGTTGCTAATTTAGCAAGTGCCCGCCAAAATGCCCGCGGTCGACACATCGCACCGCGTTGCCATGCCCACCAGCGCCACCGCCCCGTCCATCGCCGACACCATGGCTTCGCAGGCGGAAGCCGCGGCGGACCTGCTCAAAACGCTCGGCCACCCGGCCCGGCTGCGCATCCTTTGTCGGCTTGTCGAGGGCGAGCACTCCGTCGGCGCGCTCAATGCCGACATCCCGCTGTCGCAGTCCGCCCTGTCGCAGCACCTCGCGCTTCTGCGCGAGAGCCGGCTCGTCGAAACCCGTCGCGAGGCACAGACGATCTTCTATTCGCTGGCGGATGGACCGGCGCGCGCAGTGCTGGCGACCCTGCACGACGTCTACTGCCCCACGCCGGTCGGACCGGCACGACGCAAAGGCGGCCGCTGATGGACACCTTGAAGTTCCGCAGCCTGTTCGCCGTGCTCATGGCCCTGCTCATGGCCTTCCTGATGAGCGCCGTGCTCACCGCGGTCAACACCGGATTCGACGCCGGGTTCTTCGGGCGATGGATGCACGCTTTCATCGTCGCCTGGCCGATCGCGATCGTCGCGGCCTTCTTCTGCGCGCCGATCGCCCGGCGCTGGACGATGCGCCTGCTCGGCATGACGCCGCCGCGCTGAGCGCGGCACGCGGGATCAGAGGGCGTCGATCGGCAGCTTGAAGTAGCGGATGCCGTTCGATTCGGGCTCGGGCAGCACGCCGGCCTTCATGTTGACCTGCAGCGACGGCAGGATCAGGGCCGGCATCGACAGCGTGGCGTCCCGCGCCTCGCGCAGCGCCACGTAGGCGTCCTCGTCGACGCCGTCGCGGACGTGGATGTTCTCGGCACGCTG
>JAIXTZ010000152.1 GCA_027483745.1 Lysobacteraceae bacterium | reverse complement strand
GTGGCCAGCGTGGTGAGGCGGCGGGCTTCGCCGCCGTCGACCGGCATCACGTAGAGCTGCGGCGCCTTGTCGTCCTCGCGCTGGGCGGTGAAGGCGATGAAGCGGCCGTCCGGGCTGAAGGCCGGCGAGCCTTCGTTGCCCACGTGCGTGGTGAAGGCGCGCTCGCCGCTGCCGTCGGCGTTCCAGATCCACAGGTCGGTGTAGGCCTTGTCCTCCTTCATCTCGAAGCGCGTGACCGGCGCGACGATGCGCGAGCCGTCCGGCGAGACGACCGGGTTGCCGAGGCGCTGGATCTGCCAGCTGCGTTCGACGGTGAAGGGCTGTTTGCCGGAGGTCGCGGCGGGAGCATCGGCGGCGGCCGGCGACTGCGCGGCGGCCGGCAAGGCGGCGAGCAGCGAGAGGGCGAGGATGTGGCGAAGCAGCATGGCGACAGGCTCGTGGTGGACCGGGCGGCCACCATGCGGGGCGCCGCCGGGCCGGTGCAAGAGGGTCGCGCGCCCGTCCTCACGCGGCCGAGACACCGCTGTTTTCGGGCCAACAGGAGGCGCCCGTCCGGCCGTCGGTCCTTATGATCGGGCCATGACGGATTCTCCCGCCGCCTTCCTCGCGGCCCTGCTCCTCCTCGCGGGCCTCTTCCCGGTGCTCGCCGCGCGCTGGCCACTGCGCCTGTTCGAGGTGCTGCCGCCGATCGTGCTGGCCTACCTCGCGGCGACGGCACTCGCCGTGGTGGGATTCTGGAGCGGCGGCCCTCAGGTCCTGGCCACCCAGAAGCAGGTGATGAGCCTGGCCTTGCCGGCGCTGGTCTTCCTGCTGCTGGTGCGCTGCGATCTGCGCGCCATCCTCGCGCTGGGGCCGCGCGTGCTGCTGGCCTTCGCCTGCGCGACCGCCTCGATCACCCTCGGTTTCCTCATCGCCGCCCTGCTGCTGGGCAGCGTGCTGCCCGCCGAGGCGTGGAAGCCGCTCGCGGCCGTGGCCAGTGGCTGGGTGGGTGGCACGGCCAACCTCGTCGCCGTCAGCCAAGCGGTCGAGACGTCCCCCGAAATGCTCGGCTTCGCCCTGCTGACCGACGCGCTCTGCTACAGCGTCTGGGTGCTGCTGCTGTTCGCCAGCGTGCCGCTGGCGCCGCGCTTCAACGCTTGGGCGAAGGCCCGCGCCAGCGGCGAGACCGTCGCCGCCTTCGCGCCAGAACCGGAGGCCCCGGCCACGCCCGGCCATGCGCTGCTGTGGCTCGGCCTCGGCCTCACGGCGGGGCTGCTGGCGCGCGAGCTCGCGGCGGTGATGCCACAGGACGGCGTGCTCAACGCCACCTCGTGGACCTTGCTGCTGGTCAGCGTGGCCGGCGTGCTGGCCGCATTGACACCGCTACGCCGCCTGCCGGGCGCCGAAGGTTGCGGCAGCGCGCTGCTGGCGATCGTGGTGGTGACGCTCGCCTCGCAGGGGAGCTTCGAAGGCCTGGCGGCCGCGCCATGGTTCGTCCTCGCCGGTTTCATCGTCCTGGCGGTACACGCCGTGCTGATGGCCGGGGCCGCGCGCCTGTTCAAGCTCGATCTCGCCCTCGTCGGCGTGGCCTCGCTGGCCAACATCGGCGGCGTTGCCAGCGCGCCGCTGCTCGCAGCGATGCACGCGAAGGCGCTCGCCCCCTTGGGCATCCTGCTGGCCCTGCTCGGCTACCTGCTCGGCACCGGCGTCGGGCTGGCCCTCGCAGGGGTACTGCCTGGGCTTATGGGAGCGACCGGCGGATGAGACCAACGGTGCTGAACATGACCATCCTCGGCAAAGCGCGTGGCATCGCCCTGCTCGCGTTCGTCGCCTTCGCGACGCTACCGGTTCACGCACGCGAGACCCCCGCAGCAGGGCACAGCGCCGCAGCGCAGGCGCCGGACGCCCACGGCGCGGAACGCTTGCGCCCGGCCGACGCGGCCTTCGAGGCCGAGCACTGGATCGCGCGATGGCCCGGCGCCGAGCGCGTGGCGATGGAGGCCACCGCCGTGGCCGCGCAGAACGAACGGCTGCTCGACAGCGACCCGTCGGTGACGCGGCTCGCGGCCTTGCCGGAGGTGATGAGCACCGCCGCGATCCGTGCACGCGTGCTGGCGCTGTCGACCCCGCCGACGGCCCCGCGCTTTGGCGAGGACGGTCGCCTGCTCGGCGAGGCGGACCGCCAGCGCTGGTCGGACGCGCTGGACCTTGAAGCGCTCGACGCGGGCGGCGGTGAACGCGCTTTGGGCTGGGCGCTGGTGACGCGGCGCGCAGCACTGCGCACTTTCCCCACGCACGAGCGCGTCCTCAGCGCGCCGGGCGAGACCGACCTCGACCGCTTCCAGGAATCGGCCTTCTTTCCGGGGACGCCGGTGGCGGTGCTGCACGCGAGTGCGGACGGGCATTGGCGCTTCGTCGTCGGTGCGACCTACGCGGCGTGGATCGAGGACGATGCGCTCGCCCACACCGACCGCGCGACCGCCCTCGGCTTCGCGGCGCGCGCCAACCGCGTGATCCTGGAGCCGGTGGCTCGGTTGGCAACGACCCCCGACGCTCCCGCTGTTTCCGGCCTGGCACTCGACATGGGTGTGGCGCTGCCCGAACGCCGCGATGCGCCGCTGTCGATCGAAGTGAACGGCCAAGGGGCGCTCGCGTCTCACGTCGTCGAAGTGCCCACGCGCGATGCGTCGGGCGCACTGGTGCTCACGACTGCCCTGCTGCCCCGCGGCGAAGCCAGCCACGACGGTCCGCTGCCGGCGTCGCGGGCCAACGTGCTGCGTCAGGCCTTCCGCTTCCTCGGCGAGCGCTATGGCTGGGGCCACGCGAACGACGCGCGCGATTGCTCGGGCTTCGTCAGCGAGGTCTATCGCAGCGTGGGCCTCGTCCTTCCGCGCAACACCGGCGACCAGGCGCGCAGCCCCGCGCTGGCGCGGCAGTCGCTCGCCGGCATGGATCGCGCGGCGCGACTCGCCGCCGTGGCCGCCCTCGCCCCCGGCGACCTGCTCTACCTGCCCGGCCACGTGGTGATGGTGGTCGGCCACGACGAGCGCGGCCCTTGGGTCATCCACGACGTGCACCGGCTGCGCGTGCGCAACGCGGACGGCACTCTGGTGGAATGGCGGGCGAACGGCGTGGTGCTGACGCCGCTGCTGCCGCTGCACGTCGACGCAGCCACCGATTACCTCGATGCCGCCACCACGCTGGTGCGGGTGCTGCCATGAGGATCACCGGCTGGCGCATCGCGCGGCTGCGCGTGCCATTGAAGGTGCCGTTCCGCACGGCGCTGCGCGAGGTCGACCACATCGACGACCGCGTGCTGCTGCTCGACACCGACACCGGCCACGTGGGCCACGGCAGCGCGGCGGCCACGGCGATGATCACCGGCGAGACCCACGCCTCCATCGAAGCCGCATGGCGCCAGCACCTGCTGCCCGTGCTGCGCGGCGGCGACCTCGCCGCATTGCCCGCGCTGCTCGATCGCGTGCAGCGGGCCATGGCCGGGAACACCAGCGCCAAAGCCGCCGTCGATATCGCCCTGCACGACCTCGCGGCGCAGGCGGCCGGCCTGCCCTTGCATCGCTTCCTTGGCAGCCGCCTCGAGGGCACGGCGACGCTGGCGACCGACCTCACCATCAGCGCGAACGACGCCGCGACCATGCTCGCTGATGCGCGCGCCGCGCTCGAGGCCGGCTATCGCGCGCTGAAGATCAAGGTCGGCAAGCATCCCGAGTCCGACGTCGAGACCATCGCGGCCCTGAACGACGCGGTGGCGGGACGCGCCCGCCTGCGCCTCGATGCCAACCAGGGCTGGACGCCGGCGCAGGCCATCATCGTGATGCAAGCGTTGGAATCGCGCGGGCTCGCCTTCGAACTGCTGGAACAGCCCGTGCCCGCCGACGACCTCGACGGCATGGCGGCCCTCCGCGCAGCGATAATCACCCGCCTGCTGGCCGACGAGGCGGTGTTCAACGCCCGCGATGCCCGGCGGGCGATCGCCGCCGGCGCGTGTGACCTCATCAACCTCAAGCTGATGAAGAGCGGCGGCCTGGCCGGCGCGGCCCGCGTGGCCGAGGTCGCGCGCGACGCCGGCCTGCCCTGCATGGTGGGCTGCATGCTGGAAAGCCCCATCGGTGCCGCGGCGGCGGCGCATTTCGCCGTGGCGAACGCCGACCTCGTTCGACTGATCGACCTCGACAGCCCCGGCCTCGCGCGCTTCGACCCCGTCGACGGCAATGTGCGATTCGAAGGCGCGCGCATCACCGTCGGCGATACTCCCGGCCTTGGCATCCGCGCCATCGCCGGCCTCGAATTCCTGGACCCCTGACATGCCCGCCCCCCACGCCTCTCCGCGCCCCCTCCCCGCCCTGCTCCTTCTGGCCGTCGTCGCCCTGCTCGCCGGCTGCACCAGCCTGGGTGATCGCGGGCCGATGCGTTCGGCGCCGAGCCACGACGACACGCGGCCGCCGCGCGTCGTCGACCACGGCCCGTGGCCGAACCCGGCGACGCGGCAGCTCGTGGTGGTCCTGACCCCCAACTGGGACGCCCCGCAGGGCCGCCTCGCCCGCTTCGAGCGCGAGGTCGGCGGTGCATGGCGACCGGTCGGCGCGAGCATGCCGGTGATGGTGGGCCGCAGTGGCAGTGCCTGGGGCCTCGGCGTGCATGCCGCGCAGTCGGACGGCCCGCAGAAAGCGGAAGGCGACGGACGCGCACCGGCGGGCGTGTTCGCCATCGGCACGGCCTTCGGCTACGGCGATAGCGCAGCGACGCGCCTCGCGTACACGCCGATGCAGCGCGAGCACTGGTGCATCGACGTCCCGGGCTCGCCCGACTACAACCGCATCGTCGACACCCGCGAGGTCGGCACGAAGGCGATCGAAGGCAGCACCGAACCGATGCGCCGCGACCTGCACAAGGACGGCGACCAGCGCTATCGCCTCGGTTTCGTCATCGAGCACAACGCCATGGGCGTCGACCGCGCAGGCAGCTGCATCTTCGCCCACCTGTGGCAGGGGCCGGACGTGCCCACCGCCGGCTGCACCGCGATGGCCGATGCCGACATGGCCGCCCTGCTCGGCTGGCTTGATCCAGCCGCGACGCCGCGCTTCGTGCTGCTCCCCGTCCAGGCCTATGCGCGCCTGCAGGCCGCATGGGATCTGCCGGCACCCGGCGGCGGCAATCCGAACGCCGGCCCCGCCGGCGCCACGCCCCTCGGCCGGGACGCGCACGAATGAGCGGCGCCGCGAAGGTTCTCCTCGGCCTGCTGCTGGGCGCCGTTCTTGGCCTTCTGCTCGACGCCTTTGCACCGGCGGCGGCGCAGCACGCGGCGGCGATCGCGCAGCCCATCGGGCGCCTGTGGCTCAACGCGCTGCAGATGACCATCGTGCCGCTGGTGATGGGCCTGCTCATCGTCGGCGTGGC
>JAIXTZ010000130.1 GCA_027483745.1 Lysobacteraceae bacterium | reverse complement strand
CCGGTGTCGATCTACCTCGTCAACGGCATCAAGCTGCAGGGCACGATCGAGAGCTTCGACCAGTTCGTCGTCCTGCTGCGCAACACCGTCAGCCAGATGGTCTACAAGCACGCCATCTCCACCGTGGTGCCCTCGCGCAACGTCCGCGTTGGGCCTGGCGGCGGCCAGGTGAATCCGGCCGGCGATGGCGGCGAGGGTGGCGACGAGCTCCCCGACGAAGGCAACGAGTGACCGTCGCGCGGCGCGTTTTCCGCCGCCCGTCCCGATGAACAGTCCACGACGCGAACGCGCCCTGCTGGTCCAGCCGGCGGCGCCCGGACAGCGCGACCCCGCCATCGCCGAGGAGTTCGCCGATCTGGCGCGCTCGGCCGGTGCCGAGGTGGTCGCCGTCATCGATGCCCGCATCGAGCGCCCCAGTGCCAGCCACTACCTCGGCAGCGGCAAGGTCGAGGAGTTGAAGGGCTATTGCGAGGCCACGGACATCGATCTCGTGCTGGTCAACGCCACGCTCAGCCCGGTGCAGGAGAGGAACCTCTCTGACGACTTGGGCAGGCGCGTCATCGACCGCGTGGGCCTGATCCTCGACATCTTCGCGCTGCGCGCCGCGAGCGCCGACGGCAAGCTGCAGGTCGAACTCGCGCAGTTGAAGCATTCCGCCACGCGTCTCACCGGCAAGGGCAAGGGGATGGACTCGCAGCGCGGTGGTTCGATCGGCCTCCGCGGCCCTGGCGAAACCGCGCTGGAAACCGACCGGCGGCTGATCCGCGCGCGTATCGACGCGCTCGAGAAGCGCCTGTCGCGCATCGAGGTGCAGCGCACGCAGATGCGCCGCGCGCGCCTGCGCAACGAGCTTCCGCGTGTCGCCATCGTCGGCTACACCAATGCGGGCAAGTCGACGCTGTTCAACGCGCTGACCGGCAGCGGCGTCTACGCCGCCGACCAGCTGTTCGCCACGCTGGACCCGACCGTGCGTCGCATCGACGGCCTTGCGTGTGGCCCGCTGCTGCTGTCCGACACCGTGGGCTTCGTCCGCGACCTGCCGCACGACCTCGTGGCGGCCTTCCGCTCGACCTTGGCCGAAGCGCGCGAAGCGGACCTGCTGCTGCATCTCGTCGACGCCTCCGATCCCGAGCGCGACACGCGGGTCGCCGCGGTGAACGCGGTGCTCGAGGAGATCGGCGCCGGCGACGTGCCGCAGTGGACGGTCTTCAACAAGATCGACCGCATCGAAGGCCTGGTGCCGCGCATCGACGTCCGCGAGGGCGAAGCGACGCAGGCCTGGGTGTCCGCCCGCGATGGCGCCGGACTCGATGCCCTGCTGGAGGCCCTGGGCACCCATTTCGCCACCGACCTGCTGGTGGGGCGTCTCGAGCTCGGCGCCGGCGACGGTCGCCTGCGGGCCCAGCTCCATGCGCTGGGGGCGGTGCGGGCCGAAGCCGCCGACGAGTCGGGCTGGCAGCTCGAGGTCCGGCTGCCGCGCGGCACGGCCGAGCGGCTTGCGGCGGCGCCTGGTGGCCATCCGCTTCACGGGCTCTTGCTTGTTGGCCCTGTCACCCCTACCTAGAATTGTGACTAGATCGACGCCCGCGGCCTGTGGGCGTCCGCACGGAGCCCCCATGGCCTGGAACCAACCCGGAAACCGCAACAACGATCCTTGGCGCGGGAAAGACCCGAATCGCGAGGTGCAGGCCTTCGTCGACAAACTGCGCGGCATGTTCGGCGGTGGCGGCGCTGGCCGAGGCCGAGGCGGTGCCGACGGCTTCAATCCGATCTACCTGATCGGCGGCCTGCTGCTCGTCTGGCTGGTCTTCAACTCCTTCAAGCTGATCGACGAGCGCGATCGCGGCGTCGTGCTGCGCTTCGGCGAGTACAGCCGGATGATGGAGCCGGGCGCGAACTTCAAGCTGCCTTGGCCGATCGAGCGCGTGATCGTCGTGCAGGCGCAGGACGTCGCCGCGGTCGAGGAGCAGATGCTTGCGCTGACCCGCGACGAGAACCTCGTCGAGATCGGCTACAACGTCCAGTACACGATCACCAACCCGGAAGACTTCCTGTTCGGCACGCGCACGCCGCGTGACCTGCTGCAGCAGTTCACCGAAAGCGCGGTGCGCGAGGCCATCGGCAACGCTGATCTCGAGACCGCGCTGAACAAGCGCGATGACCTGACGGCCAACGTCCAGAAGGTCGTGCAGGATTCGCTCGACAAGTACCGCACCGGCCTGACGATCAACCAGCTCGTGCTCCCCGTCGCAGCACCGCCGGCGGCGGTGAAGGCGGCCTTCGATGACGTGATCGCGGCGGAGCAGGACGCGCAGCGCTTCCAGAACGTCGCGCAGGCGTACGAGGGGCAGGTCGTGCCCCGCGCCCGCGGCCAGGCCTCGCGGACGCTCGCGGCCGCCAACGGCTATCGCGAAGCCGTCGTGGCGCGTGCCGAGGGTGAGGCCCAGCGCTTCGAGCTGCTGCTGGCCGAGTACCGCAAGGCCCCCGAAGTGACGCGCAAGCGCCTGTACCTCGAAACGGTCCAGCAGGTGCTGGCCACCAATCCGAGGATCATCGCCGGGGCGGATGGCAACACGTTGCTGCTGCAGCCGACCACCCAAGGCGGGGCCGCCGCGACGCCGGCCGATCCCGCGACGCCGCCCCTGCTGTCGCGCCCGGACGTCCAGGCCGCCGCAGTCGAAGCCAGCGAAACCGCCCGCCCGGCCCGACCGACGGACCGTGAACTCCGCGAAGGAAGCCGCTGACATGCGCCAGCTCCCCAACATCCTCATCGCCGTCGCGCTCGCCATCCTCCTGCTGATGGGGTCGGTGTTCACCGTTGACCAGACCGACACCGCCATCGTGCTGCGCCTCGGCGAAGTCGTCCGCGAAGACGTCCAGCCGGGCCTGCGCTTCAAGGTGCCGCTCATCGAGACGGTGCGCACCTTCGATCGCCGCCTGCTGACGATGACGGCCGACAACAAGCGTTACCTCACGTCCGAGCAGCAGGACGTGCAGGTCGACTACTTCGTGGCTTGGCGCATCGAGAACGTGGCCCAGTACTACCGCGCTGCCGGCGGCGGCATCGAGAGCCAGGCCATTACCCGCCTGTCGCCGATCGTCGAGGGCTCACTGCGCAGCCTGATCAACCGCAGCACGCTGCGTCAGCTCGCCGAGGCCGGTCGCCGGGATTCCACCGCCGGGCTGATCGACGAGATCAACAAGGGCGCCGCCACGCTCGGCATCAAGGTGGCCGACGTCCGCATCAAACGCATCGACCTGCCGGATGACGGCGCATCGGGCACCGAGTCGGTGCTGGACCGCGTGTTCAACCGCATGCGCGCCGATCGCGAGGAGGTCGCCACGCGCACCCGTGCGGAAGGCAACGAGCGTGCCGAGAAGATCCGCGCCGAGGCGGACCAGCAGGCCCAAATCATCCTCGCCAACGCCGAGCGCGATGCCGCGAAGATCCGCGGCGAAGGCGATGCCAAGGCCGCGGAGATCTATGCCGGCGCCTATGGCAAGGACGCCGAGTTCTATGCCTTCCATCGCAGCCTCGAGGCTTACCGAGGTGCGCTTGCCGACGGCAAGACCACGCTCGTCCTCGATCCGGATTCGGAGTTCTTCGAGTACTTCGAGCAGGCCCGGCGCTGAGCCGTGGCCGCCCGCCGCCCTTCGGGGTGGCGGGGGGCGGAAAAAGGGCGGATAATTTCGCAAAGCCGGGG
>JAIXTZ010000361.1 GCA_027483745.1 Lysobacteraceae bacterium | reverse complement strand
GGTGCGCGAACGAGGGCTCGATGCCGTTGGAGGCGTTGTTGGCCAGCGACAGCGAGATCGTGCCGGTCGGCGCGATCGAACTGTGGTGGGTGAAGCGGGCGCCAGTCTCGGCGAGCTTCTGCACCAGCGCCGGGGCCACGCCGGCGACGCGCTGCATGTAGCGGCTGTACGTCGCGTGCAGCACGCGGCCCTTGACCGTATCGCCGACCTTGAAGCCGTCCTTCGCCATCTCCGGGCGCTTGCGCAGCATCTCGGCGGTGACGGTGAAGTCCTCGTCCATGATCGGGGCGGGGCCCTTCTCCTCGGCGAGCGCCAGCGCCACTTCCCAGCCGGCCACGGCCATTTCGCGGGAGACCGCCTCGGTGAACTCGCAGCTTTCCGGCGAGCCGTACCTCATGCGCAGCATGGTCATCGTCGAGCCGAGGCCGAGGAAGCCCATGCCGTGGCGGCGCTTGCGCATGATTTCCTGGCGCTGCTGCTCGAGCGGCAGCCCGTTCACCTCGACGACGTTGTCGAGCATGCGGGTGAAGACGCGGACGACCTCCTTGTATTCCTCCCAGTCGAAGCGCGCCTTGTCGGTGAAGGGGTCGCGCACGAACTTGGTGAGGTTCACCGAGCCCAGCAGGCATGCGCCGTAGGGCGGCAGGGGCTGCTCGCCGCAGGGGTTGGTCGCGCGGATCGCCTCGCAGAACCAGTTGTTGTTCATCTCATTGACGCGGTCGATGAGGATGAAGCCCGGCTCGGCAAAGTCGTAGGTGGAGGTCATGATCATGTCCCACAGGCCGCGGGCGCGGACATGGTTGTAGACCTTGCACGCCACCATGCCGTCGTCGCGCGTGACGTAGCCCTTGCTCGTCGGCCACTCGCGCCACACCACCTGCTTCGCGTCGGCGAGGTCGATGTCGCCGACCTCCTTCTCGCTGATCGGGAACACCAGCGCCCAGTCCGCGTCGCGGGCCACCGCGTCCATGAACTCGTCGGTGATCAGCAGCGAGAGGTTGAACTGGCGCAGGCGCCCGTCCTCGCGCTTGGCCTTGATGAATTCCTTGACGTCCGGATGGCTGATCTCGAAGGTGCCCATCTGCGCGCCGCGGCGGCCACCCGCCGACGAGACGGTGAAGCACATCTTGTCGTAGATATCCATGAAGCTCAGCGGGCCCGAGGTGTAGGCGCCGGCACCCGCCACGAAGGCGCCGCGCGGGCGCAGCGTCGAGAACTCGTAGCCGATGCCGCAGCCCGCCTTCAGCGTGAGGCCGGCCTCGTGGACCTTCTCGAGGATGCCGTCCATCGAATCGGGGATGGTGCCCGACACGGTGCAGTTGATCGTCGAGGTGGCCGGCTTGTGCTCCAGCGCGCCGGCATTGGACGTGATGCGGCCCGCGGGGATGACACCGCGGCGCAGCGCCCACAGGAAGCGCTCGTACCAGTACTTCTGCTTCTCGACGCTCGGCTCGGCGTCAGCCAGGGCCCTGGCGACGCGCCGGTACGTGCCGTCGATGTCCGCATCGACCGGTTCGCCCTTCTTGGTTTTCAGGCGGTACTTCTTGTCCCAGATGTCCCAGGACGCCGGCTGCATGGCGATCTCCACCGGGCCATCCGTTTTGACCGCCTCCAGGCGAACCGTGCTCATTCCTCGTCTCTCCTCCGCCCGCGGGGGCGTCGTTGTCGGCCGGCGCGGCGCCAGGGCCTCGGAGACGGAAAAACGGCCGCCTGCGGCGCGGTGCGCCGGCGGAACCCCGTTTTTCAGTCGACCTGCCCCATGACGAACCGTCCGGCCTGCGTCATCAGCTCTGTTCAAGCCCCAAAATATTGGGGCCCCTCCCCGCCGGAACCCCAACATGTAGGGCGCGGCGGGAAGCAACGGTACGCCCGCCCCCCAACCCTGTCAACGGATTTCAACGCGGCGGCGCCATGTCACGGCGGCGTCTCTTTTCCGCTTCGGATTCAGCGGCTTGCAGCCCGTCCGCCGATGAACCGGCGCCGGCCGCGAGGAGGTCCTGCCCTTGCGGAAGACGGCCTGAATCCGCATCTATCCCGTTCGTCGAAACCTTCGAGGACCGCCTGCGCATGCGCCCCTTGCCCCTCTTCGCCTGCCTGCTCGCGACCGCCGTTGGCGGCGGCCTGATCGCCCGCGGCCTGACGCCCGACCCGGTGCCCGCCGCCCTCGCCAGCCCGGTCGCGCCCGCGGCATCGGTGACCGCCCAGACACCGCGCGCCGTGGCCGCCCTGCCGGCCCTGCCCTCGCTGGCGCCGATGCTCGAGGGCGTCACCCCGGCCGTGGTGAATATCTACACGCGGCAGGTCGTCGAGGTGCAGAGCCCGCTGGCCGCCGACCCGTTTTTCCGCCGCTTCTTCGGCCTGCCGGACGGCCCGCAGCGGCAGGAATCGCAGTCGCTGGGGTCAGGCGTGATCGTCGATGCCGAGCGCGGCTACGTGCTCACCAACCACCATGTCGTCGACAACGCCACCGAAGTGAGCGTGCAGCTGCACGACGGCCGAACCGTCGAGGCCGAGTTCATCGGCAGCGACCCCGGCACCGATGTGGCGCTGATCCGCATTCCGGCCGAGAACCTGCGCGCCCTGCCGCTGGCGAACTCGCAAAGCCTGCGCGTCGGGGACTTCGTGGTCGCGGTCGGCAACCCGTTCGGCCTCGGCCAGACGGTGACCTCGGGCATCGTCTCGGCCGTCGGGCGCAGCGGCCTCTCCGGCCTCGGCTTCCAGGACTTCATCCAGACCGACGCCTCCATCAACCCAGGCAACTCCGGTGGCGCCCTGGTGAACCTTCGCGGCGAGCTCGTCGGCATCAATACCGCCAGCTTCAATCCGCGCGGCAGCGCGGCGGGCAACATCGGCCTCGGTTTCGCGATCCCCGCCAACCTCGCGCATGAGGTGATGCGCCAGCTGCTGGTCTACGGCGAGGTGAAACGCGGCTCGCTCGGCATCGAACTCGTCGACCTCACCCCGCGCTTCGCGCAGGAGCTGGGCCTTGACGCGACGGTGCGCGGCGCCATCGTCACCCGCGTCTATCGCAACGCCCCGGGCGAAGCCGCCGGCCTGCGCCCCGGCGACGTCGTCACCGCCATCAACGGCCAGCGCGTCGACGGCGCGCAAACGCTGCGCAACGCCGAAGGCCTGCTGCCGGTAAACCAGGCGGCCGCGCTCGACGTCCGCCGCGGCGCGCAGGTGTTGAAGCTCTCGGCCACGCTGCGCGAGCAGCCCAAGCAGCTTCCCGGCGCCGACATCGACGTGCGGCTCACCGGCGCCACGCTCGGGGAACTGGCGGAGAAGTTCCGTGGCGGCGGCCTCGCCGGCGTAACGGTGGTCAACGTGGCCGCGGATTCACGCGCCGGCCAGAACGGCCTGATGCCCGGCGACCGCATCTACGGCGTCAACGGCCGTCGCGTCGACGACCTGCCTGCCCTTCGCAGCGCCCTCGCCCAGCCGCCGGCGCGGCTGATCCTGCGCGTGCAGCGTGGCGCCCAGCAGGGCGACCTCGAACTGCGCTGAGGGCCGGGCGACGACGGGCCTCGCGGCAGGACGAGGCCCGTACCGCCGCCATCTGGAGGACAATGGCGGGATGACGACCATCCGCGCCATCAGCTTCGACCTCGACGACACCCTGTGGCCGATCTGGCCGGTCATCGAGCGCGCCGAAGCCGCCCTGCACGCCTACCTCGACGCCCACTGCCCGCGGACCGCCGCGGCCTACCCGCTGCCGCGCATGCGCGCGCTGCGCGAGCAGGTGGCGCACGAGCATCCGCACCTCGCCCACGACTTCACCGCGCAGCGCCTGATCTGCCTCGAGCGCGCGCTGGCCGAGGGCGGCGACGACCTCGCCCATGCGCATCCGGCCTTCGAGGCGCTGTACCTCGAACGCAACCGGGTGAGCTTCTACGACGACGCCCTGCCGGCGCTCGATGCGCTGGGTGGCCGATTCCTGCTCGCGTCGCTGACGAACGGCAACGCCGACCTGCATCGCATCGGCATCGCCGAGCGTTTCGCCGTCCGCGTGGCGGCCCGCGAAATGGGCCTCGCCAAGCCCGAGCGGGGAATCTTCGAGCACACCGTGCAGGCGCTGGGCCTGTCCCACGCCGAGGTGCTGCACGTCGGCGACGACCCGTGGCTCGACGTCCACGGCGCCGCGGGTGCCGGCCTGCGCACGTGCTGGGTGAACCGGCACGGCGCCGAATGGCCGGCCGAACTGCCCCTGCCGGACCTCGAAGTGGCCACGCTCGACGCGCTCGTGGCCGCGCTGGATCGCCCTGGCGGACTTGACGCGCCGCGACAAGGCGCGGCGGGCGAACCCGCTAAGCTCGGCTGATCCTCGAATCCATCCCGCATCGATTCCATCGTCCATGTCGCTTCCCGCCTGCTTCGTCCCGGCCGATGCGCCGGCCCTGCCGCTCCACCTCGTCGACCCCGCGCGCTTCGCCGGATGGAAAGCGGCCCAACCCGCTGCCGCGCAGGCGTGGATCGACGCCCACGGCTTCAAGGGCGATGCGCTCACGCAGCTGGTGATCCCCGGCGCCGATGGCGCGCCGGCGTCCGCGGTGGCCGGCATCGGCGACCCACAGGACCCCGCCAGCCTCGGCCACCTGCCCGCGTTGCTGCCGCCCATCGCGTTCCGCATCGCCGCCGACAGCCCGGTGGCCGTGCCGTCGGATCGCGCCCTGCTCGGCTGGGGCCTCGGCGCCTACAAGTTCGCCCGCTACCTGAAGTCGGTGAAGCCGACGGCCAAGCTCGCCGTCGATGCGGCATCGCAGTCCGAGGCGCTGGCCCTGCTGGCCGCGTCGATCCTGACGCGCGACCTCATCAACACGCCGACCGAGCACATGGGCCCGGATGAGCTGGAGGCCGCGGTGCAGGCCTTGGCGACGACGCACGGCGCAGGCTTCCGCAGCGTGCGCGGCGCCGAGCTGCTGGCGCAGAACTTCCCGGCCATCCACGCCGTGGGCCGCGCCAGCCATCGCGCACCGCGCCTGATCGAGCTGACGCATGGCGACGCTGCGCTGCCGCACCTCGTCATCGTCGGCAAAGGCGTGTGCTTCGACACCGGCGGCCTCGACATCAAGCCTGCGGATGGCATGCGCAACATGAAGAAGGACATGGGCGGCGCCGCGCACGCGATCGCGCTGGCGCGCCTCGTGCTCGAACGTGCGCTGCCGGTGCGCCTCACCCTGCTCGTCCCGGCGGTCGAGAACGCGCTGGGCCCCGACGCCTACCGCCCCGGCGAAGTGATCGCGACGCGCGCGGGCTTGAGCGTCGAGATCGACAACACCGACGCCGAAGGCCGCATCATCCTTTGCGACGCGCTCACGTACGCAGCCGAGCAATCGCCGGCCCTGGTGATGGATTTCGCCACGCTGACCGGCGCCGCGCGCATCGCGCTGGGCCCGGACCTGCCGGCGCTGTTCTGCAACCGCGACGACCTCGCGGCCAGCTACCTCGACGCCGGCGCCGAGCAGCGTGACCCGCTGTGGCGCATGCCGCTGTGGCGGCCGTACCACAGCTACCTCAAGTCGGGCATCGCCGACATGGCGAACTCCGGCGCATCGCGAATGGCGGGATGTGTGACGGCGGCCCTCTATCTCGAGCGCTTCATCCCCGATGCTCAACCTTGGACGCACGTCGACGTGTATTCCTGGAACGACGTTGACCGTCCAGGGAAGCCGGCCGGCGGCGAGGCCCAGGGCCTGCGCGCCGCATGGCGCTTCCTGAAACGCCGCTTCGCCCCCTAAGCTTCACCCACCCCACGACGACGGAGCCCGCCATGCACGTGCAGAAGATGCTCGAACAGGCCCACCAGCTGCCGTCCATCCCGAAGCTCGTGCAGGAGCTGCTGCGCGACTTCGACGACCCGAACGTCGACGCCGGGAAGATCGCCGCGAAGCTGCAGCTCGACCAGGCGCTGACCGCCAAGGTGCTGCGACTCGCCAACTCGTCGTTCTACGGCGGCACACGCAAGGTCAGCTCGGTCAACGATGCCGTGGTGCTGCTTGGCGTCGATGCGCTGCGGACCATGGTCGCCGCCGGCGGCGTGGTCGCCGCCTTCAAGGCGCCGGAAGACTTCGACCTGCGTGCCTTCTGGCGCAAGAGCTTCATGGTGGCGGGCCTCTGCCGCTGGCTGGTGCGCCGCGGCAAGCTGCGTAGCCTCAACGCCGAAACCGCCTTCACCGCCGGACTGCTGCACGACGTGGGCAACCTGCTGATGCATACGCTCGACGGCGAGCGCATGCGCGAGGTGGACGCCGCGGTGGCGGCCGGCGCCCCGCGCGGCGACACCGAACAGATGATCCTCGGCTACACCTCGGTGGAGATCGGCGGCGCGCTCGCCAGCCACTGGCATTTCCCCGACGCGCTCTGCGAGGCGGTGGTGAACCAGGCGGCGCCCATGGCGGCGCGCGTGCCCAACGAGTACGCCGGCCTCGTCCACGTCGCCCGCGCCTGCCAGCTGCTTGTCATCGGCAAGCAGCCGTTCGACCGTTTGTTCACCAGCGCGGCGGCCCCGGTCTGCTCGTGGCTGGAACTGGAGCAGGAGACGCTCGAACCGCACTGGGACGAGGTCGCGTCCATCGGCAACGACATGGACGCGCTGCTCGACTGACCGCCCGCTGCCGCGCTGGGCGGGCGCCGCTCAGGCGGGATGGCGCCCCAGCGTGACTCGGTCGCGACCTTCGAGGTCGCGTTCCGTCCCGATATCGATGAAGCCCGCCGCGTCGAAGAGCGCGCGCACCGCCGCGCCCTGCTGCCAGCCGTGCTCGACCAGCAGCCATCCGCCGGGCCGAAGATGTGCCGGGGCATCGCGCACGATGAGTCGCAGGTCGTCGAGGCCGTCGGCACCCGACGCCAGCGCGCCGCGCGGCTCGAAGCGCAGATCGCCTTCGGCGAGATGCGGATCATCGCTCTCGATGTAGGGCGGATTACTGGCAATAAGGTCGAAATGCTCGCCAGCGACCGGCGCGAACCACGCGCCTTCGCGCACCTCGACGCGTGCCGCGAGGCCGAGACGATCGGCATTGCGCCGGGCCACCGCGGCGGCACCCGGGCTTAGGTCTACCGCAACGACGTTCGCCCCCGGCCGCTCGTTCGCCAGCGCCAGTGCGATCGCGCCGGTGCCGGTGCCGAGGTCGAGCATGCGGAGCGTCCGATCATTCGGCAGCCGCGCCAGCGCCTGCTCCACCAGGCACTCGGTGTCGGCGCGCGGGATCAAGGTCTCCCGCGTCACCTCGAGATCGAATCGCCAGAAGCCCCGCGAGCCCGTGAGATAGGCCACGGGCTCGCCGGCCCGACGTCGGGCGATCAAGGCCTCGAAGCGGGCCGCGACGACGGCGTCGAGCGGATCGTCCCCATGCGTGAACAGCCAGGTGCGGTCCTTTCCCAGCGCGTGGGAAAGCAGGATCTCGGCCTCGGCGCGGGCGTCCGCGGGGTCCTCCGCGGCTCCCGTGGCCAGCGCTGCACCCGCCGTCCGCAGGGCCGTCCCGATGCTCACGCCCATTCGCCGAAGCCTCCGGCGAGCGGCACCGCGCAGGCGCCCGCGCAGCCGCACCAGCGTCCCCGCTCGACGCCGCGGATGCCCTGGAAACGAGGCCGCTCCTTGCTCTGCTGGTCCATCGTCCCCTCCGCCGGTCGAGCGCGGAGGGGATGATAGCGGGCCGCCCCGCCCGTGCTCAGGCCGTCTCGGGGGTGCCCACCGGCGCGGTGGCGGCCGGCGCGCTGTGGCGGATCAGGTGGTCGAAGGCCGACAGCGCGGCCGTCGAACCGCCGCCCATTGCGACCACGATCTGCTTGTAGGGCTCGGTCGTCGCATCGCCGGCGGCGAACACGCCGGGCAGCGAGGTGTGGCCCTTGTCGTCGGTGACGATCTCGCCGCGCGGGGTGAGCTCGATCGTGCCCTTCAGCCACTCGGTGTTCGGCAGCAGGCCGATCTGCACGAAGACGCCCTCGAGGTCGATGCGCTTCGATTCTCCCGTGCCGCGGTCGGTGTAGACGAGGCCGTCGACGCGCTGGCCATCTCCCGTCACCTCGGTGGTCTGCGCGTTCGTGATCACCACGACGTTCGGCAGCGAGCGCAGCTTGCGCTGCAGCACCTCGTCGGCGCGCAGCTTGGTGTCGAATTCGAGCAGGGTGACGTGCGCCACGAGGCCGGCGAGGTCGATGGCGGCCTCGACGCCGGAGTTGCCGCCGCCGATCACCGCCACACGCTTGCCCTTGAACAGCGGGCCGTCGCAGTGCGGGCAGAAGGCCACGCCCTTGTTGCGGTAAAGGTCCTCGCCCGGCACGTTCATGGTGCGCCAGCGCGCGCCGGTGGCGAGGATGACGGTCTTCGACTTCAGCGAGGCACCGCTGGCGAGCTTGACCTCGACGAGGCCGTCGGCGCCGGCCGGCACCAGCGCTTCGGCGCGCTGCAGGTTCATCAGGTCGACGCCATTGGCGCGCACGTTGCGCTCCAGCTCGGCGGCGAGCTTCGGGCCTTCGGTTTCCATCACGGCGACGAGGTTCTCGATGCCCATCGTGTCCATCACCTGGCCGCCGAAGCGCTCGGCGGCGATGCCGGTGCGGATGCCCTTGCGCGCGGCGTAGATGGCCGCCGCCGCACCCGCCGGGCCGCCACCGACGATCAGCACCTCGAACGCGTCCTTCGCGGCGATCGCCTCGGCGGCACGCGCCTCGGCACCGGTATCGAGCTTGGCGACGATCTGCGCCAGCTCCATCCGGCCCGAGCCGAAGGCTTCGCCGTTGAGGAACACCGCGGGCACGGCCATCACTTCGCGGGCCTCGACTTCGGCCTGGAACAGCGCGCCGTCGATGGCTACGTGGGTGATGCGCGGATTCAGCACGGCCATCAGGTTGAGCGCCTGCACCACGTCCGGGCAGTTGCCGCAGGACAGCGAGAAGTAGCTCTCGAAGTGGAACTCGCCCTCGAGGCCCTTCACCGCGTCGATCAGCGCCTGCTCGACCTTGGGCGGGTAGCCGCTGACCTGCAGCAGGGCGAGCACCAGCGAGGTGAACTCGTGGCCCAGCGGGATGCCGGCGAAGCGCACGGCGACCGAGGCATCGTCGGCGCGCTGGATCGCGAAGGAGGGCGTGCGGGCGTCATGCGCCTCGCGGAAGCTGATCTTCGGCGACAGCGACGCGATGGTCTCGAGCAGGGCGCGCAGCTCGGCCGACGATTCACCGCCGTCGAGCGAGGCGACGAGTTCGATCGGGGCGACCAGGCGCTCGAGGTAGGCGGCGAGCTGGGACTTCAGGGCGTCATCCAACATGGTGGGACTCCGGTGCAAGGCAGGGATGGGCGCGGCGCGCGCGAGGCGGGCCGTGCGGGATCAGGCGAAGGAAAGGTGCTTGCCGAAACCGCGCGACGCGGCTTGGGCAAGCACCCGGGCCGCCGCGCAGCGCGCGGCGACCGGGTGGCCGTGCGGCTTAGATCTTGCCGACGAGGTCCAGCGACGGGGCGATCGTCTTGGCGCCGTCATTCCACTTGGCCGGGCAGACCTGGCCCGGGTTCTTGGCGACGAACTGCGCGGCCTTCAGCTTGCGCAGCGTCTCCTTCATGTCACGCGCGATGGCGTTGTCGTGGATTTCGGCGGTCTTGATGACGCCTTCCGGATTGATGATGAAGGTGCCGCGCAGCGCCAGGCCTTCCTCTTCGATGTGCACGCCGAACATGCGGGTCAGCGCGTGGGTCGGGTCGCCGACGAGCGGGAACTTGGCCTTGCCCACGGCCGGCGAGGTCTCGTGCCACACCTTGTGCGAGAAGTGCGTGTCGGTCGTGACGATGTAGACCTCGGCGCCCAGCTTCTGGAACTCGGCATAGTTGTCCGCCGCGTCCTCGACCTCGGTCGGGCAGTTGAAGGTGAACGCGGCCGGCATGAAGACGACGACCGACCACTCGCCCTTGAAGCTCTCGTCCGACACCGGCACGAACTTGCCGTTGTGGAAGGCGGTGGTCTTGAAGGGCTGGACCGCGGTGTTGATCAGGGACATGGGTGTCACTCCTGGTTGGGAAGATCGGGAAGGCAAGGAAGAAAGGGGAGGCCACGCGTCGCGCTGGAGATGGGGACGGGGGCAGTGGCGTGCAAGGTAGCCCTTCGGAATAGAAAGATGAAATGAATTGATCGCATGGCTTCGATAGATATATACTATTGACATGAATCTCCGAGACCTTCGCTACCTGCTCGCCCTCGCCGACCACCGGCACTTCGGCCGCGCGGCCGAGGCCAGCCACGTCAGCCAGCCCACGCTGTCCACCCAGATCCGCAAACTGGAGGACGAACTCGGCGTGGCCCTGGTGGAGCGTGCCCCGCGCAAAGTGATGCTCACCGAGGCCGGCGCCGCGATCGCCCAGCGGGCCCGCCACGTCATCGCCGAGGTCGAGCAGATGCGCGAGATCGCCCGCCGCGCCCATGACCCGGAATCCGGCACCCTGCGTCTCGGCCTGTTCCCCACCCTCGGGCCCTACCTGCTCCCGCATGTCGTGGGCCCGCTACGCGCCCGCTACCCCAAGCTCGAGCTGTTGCTGGTCGAAGAGAAGACGGCCGACCTGATCGCTCGGCTGCGCGAGGGCCGCATCGACGCCGCGGTTCTCGCTCTGCCCGTCGACGACGAAGGCCTGGAGCATGCGGTGCTGTTCGACGAACCCTTCGTGCTGGCCGTGCCCGAGAAGCACCCGCTGGCGACACCGCGCGGCCGCAAGCGCGCGGCGCTCAGCCTCGACACCCTGCAGCACGAACACCTGCTGCTGCTCGAAGACGGCCACTGCCTGCGCGAGCAGGCCCTGGATGTCTGCCACCTCGCCGGCGCGAGCGAGAAGGACGGCTTCCGCGCCACCTCGCTGGAAACGCTGCGGCAGATGGTCGCGGCGGGCGTGGGCATGACCCTGCTTCCGGTCCTCGCCGTGAAGCCCCCGGTGCCGCCTCAACCCAACCTGCGCCTGCTGCCCTTCGCGGCGCCTGCCCCGAAGCGCCGCATCGCCTTGTTCTGGCGGAAGAGCTCCGCACGAACGAGCTTCCTCCGTGGTTTCGCCGACGTGCTGGCGCGACTCCCCGCCGAGCTCCTGCGCCTGGAGACGCGCGAGTGAGCGGGCCACTCCTCGCCGGGCTGGGGCCCTTGCCCCGCGCGCTGTTGCTCGTCATGGCGGGTTGCCTCGCGTTCGGCTGGTGGCAATCGCGCGCGCCGACGGTCGTCCCCGCGCACGATGCGGCCGGCGCGCCGGCCGCCTGCGTGATGCCGCGCATTGGCGCCGCGCCAACGCCGGTGCAGCTCGGCACGCCGCCGTCGATGCCGCCGTTCCAGCTCGGGGACCATCGGACCACGCCGCGCGCCGGGTTCGCCGTCGAGGCCACGGTGCTGGGCGTCGAACGCTATCGCTTCGGCCGCGAGTCGGCCGTCTCGCCCATGGACTTGGCGCTCGGCTGGGGGCCCATGGCGGACCCCGCCGTCTACCAAGCTCTCGACATCTCGCAGTCGGGCCGCTGGTACCACTACCGCTGGGGCCCGGAAGGACCGCCGCTGCCGCTGGAAACCATCATCACCAGCAGCAGCAACATGCACATGATTCCGGCGACGTCCGCGGTGGCCAAACGCCTCGCCGAACTCGACGAGGGCCGTCGCGTGCGCCTCACGGGCTGGCTGGTGGATATCGAAACGCCGGACGGCTACCGCTGGTCGACCTCGCTGCGCCGTGACGACAGCGGCGACGGCGCCTGCGAGATCGTCTACGTCTGCGAGGTCGCCGCGTTACCCTGAGCGGGCGCGGGCTTCAACCCCGCGACGAAGATCCCCGCGAGCGACATCGCCACGCCGATCCACTCGTGCGTGGCGGTTGGGCGCGAGAACAGCAGCACGTCGAACACGAAGGCCAGCAGCGGCTGCAGCAGCAGGAGCAGGCCGACGCTGGCCACGCTGATGCGCGGCAGGGCCCGGCCGATCAGCACCCAGCCCAGGCACTGGCCGATCAGCCCGAGCGCGAGAAGCGCCACGAGGCTGCGGGTATCGGGGATGGCGAAGGACACGCCTTCGGCCAGCGCCGCGAGGCCGAGGATCACCGCGCACTGCAGCGTCGAGACGACGAGGATGGGCTCGGCGGCCATGGGGGCCTCGCGCTGGCTGCGCTTCAAGCCCAGGTTGTAGGCGGCGTAGGCGACGCCCGTGGCGAAACCGAGCCAGACGCCCGCTTTCGACTCGGCGGCCAGGGTCGACCAGCCATCGCCAAGGATCAGGGCGAGCCCACCGAAGGCCAGCACAACGCCCAGCGCGAAGCGCGCATGCAGGCGCTCGCCGAAGAACAGCACGCTCGCCGCCACCATGAAGAACACCTGCGTGTTCGCCAGCAGCGTCGCGAGGCCGGGACCGACGGCATGGATGCTGCGGTGCCAGAGCCAGAGGTCGGCGGCGAACGCGAAAGCTGGCCACAGGCAGAACGCCCAGGCGCGCGCGGGCACGTGGCGCCAGCGATTCAGGGCAATCAGCACGAGCGCCAGCATCGAGCCGCCGAAGGCCATCCGCCAGAAGCCGGCGACGGTGGGCGGCACGTCGGCGTAGCGCACGAGCACGCCGGTCAGGCTGATCAGGCTGGCGCCGCCGGCCATGGCCAGCAGCGCACCCCGGTCAGAGTGCATCGTGGCCGAGTCGCTCGGTTTCGGCCTCGGCCGCCGCCTGCCACTCGCGCATGGCCGGCAGCGCGAACAGCGCCTCGCAGTAGTGCCTCGCGTTGTCGTCCAGCACGACGCCGTAGCCGCGGAAGCGGATGGCGACCGGCGCGAACATGGCATCGACGATGCCGAAGTTCCCCAGCAGGAACGGCCCATCGGCACGACGCCTGAGCTCGCGCCACAGCGTGAGCACGCGGCGGATGTCGGCGTCGGCGTCGGCCTTCCAGCGGTAGGCGTTCGGCGTACGCCGGCAGTTCATCGGCAGCTGCGCACGCAGCGGCGCGAAGCCGGAGTGCATCTCCGCCGCGGCACAGCGGGCGAGGTAGCGCAGCGAAGGATCCGACGGCCAGCCCCGGCCGTCGAGGAAGGCCTCGTTGACGTACTCGCAGATGGCCAGTGAATCCCAGACCACGCGGGCACCGTCGTGCAGCACCGGCACCCGACCCGTCGGTGAGTAGTCGGGGATGCGCTGCTGGAACTCGGGCGTGTCGAGCGGCAGGCGGACTTCGTGGAACGGGACCTCGAAGTGCCGCAACAGCAGCCAGGGCCGCAGCGACCACGACGAGTAGTTCTTGTTGCCAATGACGAGCTGGAGCATGCCTCAGTGTAGCGCCGGCACGGCGGCCTGGACGGCCTGCGCGCCCGGCACGCGCGCCCGGTTCAAGGCCTCCCCCGCGCGCTCGATCATCGGGCGCGGGACACGCTCGCCAACCACGATCGCGCCGATGCCGATCACCCACTCGGCCACCATGGGGCGAACGCCGGCCGGAGCGAGGCCGGACACCGGTGCGGAGGCCGGAGACAGCCGCTGGTGCAGGACTTCGGCGAACGCCCGCGCCGCGGGCACGTCGAGGCCCGGCAGCACCATCCACAGCTCGTCGGGACCGGGACGGCCAAGCAGGTGCGATGGCAAGGCGTCGAGCACCTCGAGAGCGGCAATCAGCACCTTCGCGCGCCCCTCGAAGCCGCCCTCGCCGGCCAGCGGAATCCGCAGCAGGGCGACCGGCTCGTGGTTGTCGCGGCAACGCTCGAACGCCGTGCGCAGGTCGCGCTGCAACGCGTCCGCATTCAGAACCTCAAGGACCGGGTCGAGGTCGGCGCGGATCGCCGCCTCGCGCTCGTCCAGCGCGCTGGCGGCGACGCGACGCGCAGCGGCCACCATCGCCTCGATGCGCGCCAGTTCATCCGGTTCGAAACCGCGGCCGCGACGCTCGGCGAACAGGGCCGTCCAACCGCGCTCGGTGATGAGGTAAGGCACCAGCGCGACCTGGCTTGGGCCCTCGATGCCCATCGGAAGCACGAGCTGCTGCGGCGTGCCGAGGCGCAGCAGCGAACGAAGGACACGCGCGCGATCGCGCAGCAGCATCGCGTACACCGATTCGGCGTCGGCGGGCTCGGCGATGATCGTGTCCTCCCCGTGCAGGGTGGATCGGGCCACGGCCACCGAACGGGCCTCGAGCAGGGGCTTGAGGGTCTCGATCAGGCGACGCGCCACGACCCAATCCGCTTCCGCGCCGCCACCGTAACGGAGCGCCGCATCGATGGCGGCCACCATCTTGGCCTCCGCCCGCGCCCAACGCTCCGCCAGCGGAATCTCCGGCGCCGGCGGCGCGACCTTCGGGGCCTCGACCGGCAGGCCGCGCATCCACGGCAGCAGCACGAGGGCAAACATCAGGGTGGCGATCAGCAGCTGGTAGCCGTACAGCGCGAGCGCGGACGCCGGCACCGCACCGCTTGCGGCCAAGGCGCGGATTACGAGCGCGGCGATCAGCAGGACCATCAGCGCGATCGGGAGCGAACGCAGCCGGCGACGGTCAAGGGCGAAGGCCACCAGCACCAGCAACCAGGCCTGGGACCAGACCAGCTCCGCCACCCGTAGCAGCAGGTCGGCGTATTCCGGCGGAACGCGCGTCCCGACAAAGGCGAGGGCCACCAGCCCGAGGCCGATGCGCAAGTACCACTGCGCCAAGGTCGCCGAGTTCGCCTTCAATCCCGACTGCCGGCGCGCGACGATCAGCAGGGCGCCGGCCAGCAGGATGGTCATCGCGTAAACGAGGCCCCCGGCCAGCCAGGGATCGAGCACGGCGCGCAGCGGGAGCGGCAGATGGTCGTTGATCAGGGCGATCGCCAAGGCGGAAACGCCGGTGAGCGCCGCCATGCCCCAGCCGCCGGCGCCCGAGCGACGCACCGCCGGGATCATGCACAGGCCCAGCGAGACCAGCAGCACGCCGTACACGAGCGCGAACAGGCGCAGCGCGGCGGCCTCGCGCTCGGCCAGGACGCGCCCATCGATCAGCTGCGGCCGGAGGTCGGCGTCGACATTGCCCTCGACGCGAAGGTACACCGCGGCTTCACCCTGCACCGTCTCGGGAAGGGGCAAGACGAACCCGTCGGGCCAGCGAGCATCCCACGTGCCGAGCCGGAAGTAACGGCTTTCCGCGACCTCTTTCGCCGGCGCCGTGGGCAGGAGAATGGCCACGCGATCCACCGGCGCGCGCTCCAGGCGGACGTACCAAGGCTCACCGGCCTCGCGTCGCGGCACTTGGGCCTGAAGGCGGACCCAGACAATCCGGTCGGCACGAGGTGCGGCGGCCACCGAACCGTCCAAGGCGGGGAAGAAGCCCGGCTGGTAGCGCCCGCTCAGGATGTCGGCGAGGGGCACGTCGGGAGGCGCCGTGGTCGAGGCCACCTGCAGCGGCACGCTGCTGCGCGCCAGATCCACGCGCATGGCCGGTGCCACGGCGACTGCGGCCAGCAGCAGCAGGGCGATGGCGGCAAGGGCCAGCGTGGTCAGACGCACGTGCATGCGGTCGGAGGCGGACGACGGGTCGGAGGTTCACTCTAACGGATGCCCGTGTGCATTTGACGTTTTTTGACAGGATGACACGCGGCATCGGTACGCCCCCCGGGAGACCGCCGGCCGATTCCGCCCCCGCGCTAAACTCGCGCCCCGTCCTGATCCGACCGGCCCGAGCGCTGGAGCCCATGAGCGATTCCCCCACCCCGGCCGCGGGCAATACCGCCCCGGTGCGCACCGACTTCATCCGCAACATCGTCCGTGAGGACCTCGCCAGCGGGAAGCACGGGCACATCAACACCCGCTTTCCGCCGGAGCCCAACGGTTACCTGCACCTTGGGCACTCGAAGTCGATCTGCCTGAACTTCGGCATCGCCGCCGAGTTCGGCGGGCACTGCAACCTCCGCTTCGACGACACGAACCCGGAAAAGGAAGACCTCGAGTACGTCGAGGCGATCAAGGAGGACGTGCGCTGGCTGGGTTTCGAGTGGCACGAGCTGCGCCACGCCTCCGACTACTTCGAGGTGCTCTACCTGGCCGCCGAGCAGCTGATCCGCGACGGCCACGCCTTCGTCTGCGATCTCTCGGCTGAGGAAGTGCGCCAGTACCGCGGCAGCCTCACCGAGCCGGGCCGCGAGTCGCCGTTCCGCAACCGCAGCGTCGAGGAGAACCTCGATCTCTTCCGCCGCATGCGCGCGGGCGAGTTCGCCGACGGCGCGCGCACGCTGCGCGCGAAGATCGACATGGCCTCGGGCAACATCAACCTGCGCGACCCGGCCCTGTACCGCATCAAGAAGGTGAGCCACCAGGCCACCGGCGATGCTTGGCCGATCTACCCGATGTACGACTACGCGCACGCGCTGTCGGATGCCATCGAGGGCATCACCCACTCGCTGTGCACGCTGGAGTTCGAAGACCACCGCCCGCTCTACGACTGGGCCGTGGACCACGTGCGCCTGCACGAGCGCTCCGAGCTGCTGAAGCCGCTCACCGATGCGGGCGTGCCGAACGAAGCCGCCAAGCCGCGGCAGATCGAGTTCTCGCGCCTCAACATCAACTACACCGTGATGAGCAAGCGCAAGCTGCTCGCGCTGGTGAACGAGGGCCTCGTGGCCGGCTGGAACGACCCGCGCATGCCCACGCTGCAGGGCATCCGTCGCCGCGGCGTGCCGCCCGAGGCCCTGCACCTGCTGGCCGAGCGCGTCGGCATCTCCAAGCAGAACTCGACCATCGACTTCTCGGTGTTCGAGGGCTGCATCCGCGACGTGCTCGACGCCAAGGCCGAGCGCCGCATGGCGGTGATCGATCCGATCAAGGTCACGATCACCAACCTGCCCGAGGGCCATCGCGAGACGCTGCGCTTCGCCAACCATCCGAAGGACGAGGCCAAGGGCCAGCGCGAGGTCCCGTTCTCCAACGCGCTGTGGATCGAGCGCGAGGACTTCATGGAAACGCCGGTGAAGGGCTTCCACCGCCTCGTGCCCGGCGGCGAAGTGCGCCTGCGCGGCGCCGGCATCCTCAAGTGCGACGACGTGATCAAGGACGGCGACGCCATCGTTGAACTGCGCTGCACGCTCGACCCGGAGAGCCGCCCCGGCATGGAAGGCGCCAACCGCAAGGTGAAGGGCACCATCCACTGGGTTTGCGCGAACGCAGGCATCGCGGCGGAAATTCGCCTCTACGACCGCCTGTTCTCGGTCGAGAACCCGGACGACGACGCCGACGGCAAGACCTATCGCGACCACCTGAACCCGGACTCGATCCGCGTGGTGACAGGCTATGTCGAGCCCGCTGCCGCGGCGCTGGCCAACGAGACCGCCGTGCAGTTCGAGCGCCTCGGCTACTTCGCCGCCGAACGCTACGATCATGCCCCAGCGAAACCCGTGTTCAACCGCACGGTCACCCTCCGCGACAGCTGGGCCGGCAAGCCCGCTTGATCGCCCGCGCTTTCCCGAACCCACTGGTGCCCACCATGCGCCCCGCCTCCCGCCTGACACCCGCGCCGCTGGCGCCGCTCGTCCGTTCCGCGGCGCTGGCCCTGCTGCTCGCACTGCCGCTCGCCGGTTGCGTGCTGAATACCTCGGCGAACGCGGGCGGTGAGGCCTCCACGGCGGGCGAAGCACCGATCGAGACCGGCACGGCACCGCCGCCGCCCGACGTGACGGCACCCGCCACCGACGCGAGCGGCCAGCCTTTGGTCGAGCAGCCGCTGTCGAGCGCGCCGGTCTCCGCCGCCGAGGCCGGCAAGCCCGGCGAGGTCGACTATTCCTGCACCACCGATGCCGACTGCACCGTCAAGGACGTCGGCAGCTGCTGCGGCTACTCGCCGGCCTGCGTGAACACGAACAGCCCGACCTTCCCCGAGCAGGTGAAGGCGGAATGCGCCAAGAACGACATGCAGTCCATCTGCGGCTTCCGCGAGATCGCCGGCTGTGTCTGCGTAGAAGGCCGCTGCGAAGCCGGCCCGGCCACCGCGGGCGAGGCCGTGCGCTGATGCTCTACGCGCAGGTGCACCTGACGCTGCCGGCCTGGGTCCACGAGGCGGTCGACGCCTCGGCCGACTACGGCGACGACGACGCCAAGATGGCGCTGGCCATCCGCCTCTCTGCGCTGAACGTGGAGCACGCCAGCGGTGGCCCCTTCGGCGCCGCGTTGTTCTCGCCCGAGGGCCGGCTGATCGGCGTCGGCGTCAACCGCGTGGTGCCGCACAGCACGTCGATCGCGCATGCGGAAATGATGGCCTTCGCCACCAGCCAGCAGCGCATTCAGCAGTTCCGCCTCAACGCCGAGCGTGGCCCGATCACCCTGGCCACGTCCTCGCAGCCCTGCTGCATGTGCTACGGCGCCAGCGTGTGGGCCGGTATTGACCGCCTGCTGATCGGTGCCCGCGCCGACGACGTGGAGTCGCTCGCCGGCTTCGACGAGGGCCCGCTGCCGGCGGATTGGCGCGGCGAACTCGCCAAGCGCGGCATCGAGGTGATCACCGACCTCCGACGCGACGACGCCCGTGCCGTCCTTGCGGAGTACGGCCGGGCTGGAAAGATCTACTGAGCGCCGCGACGCGGGCCATCACCCGGGCGTCGGTCCCCGGGCCTGCGTCAAGGTGTCGGCTTCGAGCGTGCAATAGCCGTCGTCGCCACGGCGGTCGATGTCGGCGACGATGCGGACCGGACGATGCAGGTCGAGCCGCTTGCCGCCGTTTCCGAACACGACGATGTCGTCCAACCCGAAGTTCGTTTTCGTCGGCATGTGCATGCGGTTCGGCTCGCTGCCCAGGTAGATCCAGACGATGTGATTCGTGCCGACGCTCGGACCACCGGGCTCGGACTCGATCGTGAGCGGGCACTGGGTGTCACCCCACGAGTCATCGCCACAGAACATGAAGGCCTTGTACGAGAGGTAGCCGGTGAAGGCCACCCGCTCTCCGACCAAGTCCGGGTCACAGAAGTCGTCCACGGACCGCGACGTCGGCTCGCGCGAGCATCCCGATACCGCGAGCGCGATCCCCAGCAGCAGTGAAGCCCGATGCATCGATGAAACCTCCCGCTCATCCATTGACTGCCTCCGTAAGGTCGGAGGACGAAGATGGGGGACTTGGAATGCCTCCACGCGGACACACCCCCTACAATGTCGGCGCCGCTTCCACTGTATCCGCTCCCACGATCCATCCGCGCCCAGGCTGTACGAGCGGACAGGACGGTCGTGGGTTCATGGAGGGGATCCATCGGGCAAACCTCCCGTAACGACGACAGCCCGCCAAGAGTGCCCTCGGAACCATGACGATCCCCAAGCCCGAAGCGGCCCTGCTAGCGTACTGCCGGCCCGGCTTCGAGCCCGAACTCGCCGCCGAGCTCACCGCGCGGGCGGGCGAGCGCGACCACTGGGGCCACGCCGCCACGGAGCGCAACACCGGCGTGGTGCGCTACGTCTGCGCCAGCGCGGGGCTGCTGGAACGGCAACTCGCGTTCGATGATCTGATCTTCGCGCGACAGAAGCTGCTCGGACTCGCACGCCTCGACGGCCTTGATCCGAAAGACCGCATCACGCCGCTGCTCGCCGCCCTCGAGGCGGTGCGCGAGCCCGTCGCCGCGGCCTCGGGCGGGGCCCTGCGCTTCGGCGATCTCGTGGTCGAGCACAGCGACAGCGACACCGGCCGCGAACTCGCCGGCCTGGCCCGCGGCTTCGGCAACGCCCTCCGCCCCGCGCTCCGCAAGCCGGGCTGGCTCACCGACAAGCCCGATGCGCGCAAGCCGCGCCTGCACGTGCTCGTGCATTCCGGCACGGCGATGGAGCTCGCGCTGTCGCGCGTGGAGGACAGCAGCCCGTGGCCGGGCGGCATCCCGCGCCTGCGCCAGCCGCCGAACGCGCCGAGCCGCAGCGCGGCCAAGCTCGACGAGGCGATCCACACCCTGCTCACCGACGAGGAGCGCCAGACCCTGCTGCGCGAGGGCCTGCGCGCTGCCGACCTCGGGGCGGCCCCGGGTGGCTGGACCTGGGTGCTGGTACGCGCGGGCTTGCGCGTCACCGCCGTCGACAACGGCCCGCTGAAGGAGCCGGTGGCCGGCCATCCGCAGGTGGAGCACCTGCGCGCCGACGGCTTCCGATGGCAGCCCGCGCGTCCGCTGGACTGGATGGTCTGCGACATGGTCGAGCAGCCGCGTCGCGTCGCCGAGCGCATGGCCGAATGGTTCCGCGAGGGCTGGTGCCGAAACGCGATCTTCAACCTCAAGCTGCCGATGAAGAAGCGCTGGGACGAGACGGTGATGTGCCTCGACCTGTTCCGCGCCCAGGCCGGCGAGCTGAAAGCGCTGCGCGCCCGCCAGCTTTACCACGACCGGGAAGAGATCACGGTCTTCGCGCGGCGCTGAGCCGCGCTTTCCCCGAGCGCGTCGCAGGGCGTCGGAGCCCGGCGTCAGGCGACTTTCGAGAGCGCCTCGTCGACGAGCAGCTCGACCGTCATCAGGTCGGGGATCACGGCGATATCCTCGCCGAGCTGCACGCGGGCCTGCACACCGAGCGGGTGCTCGCGAAGGTCCTCGACGGGCAGCAGGCGCTCGCGGGACACGCTGACGAGGCGCGGGAAGCCGGTGGATACCACGGCGAAATACGGCAGGCGAGGATTGGCACCGAGGGCCTTCAACACCGCGACCTTCGCGCCGAGCTGCACGCTCTCCGACGGCCAGCCCACCAGTTGGGGGAAACTCAGGATCGGCAATCGCCACCCGCGCCAGCGCGCCACGCCCAGCAGCCACTCCGGCGCCGACTCGACACGCTCGGGCTCGGAGTACGAGATCACTTCCGCCACGTTCGCGTTCGGCAGCAGCAGGCGACCACCGCCGCCCACGGCGATCATCACGCCTCGGATATCGTTCAGCTCGGTGCTCATGGCGTGTTCCGGTCGGTTCGCATCATCAAGTGGGGAAATAGGCATCGAGCCGCGCCGCGATGTCGGCAGCCGACACCGGCGACGCGCCCGCGGCCTGCAGCGCGACGATGGCTTTGGCGTCGAAGCAGCTGGCGGGATCCTGCACGAGCACCCGGGTGCCCTTCGCCATGGCTTGCACCAAGGGTTCGACGACGGCTTCGTCGGCGCCGCTGAGCACCACGACGACCCCCTCCAGCGCGGTCGCCGCGGCGATCAGGGCGGCCACGCCCTCGGCCTTCGGGAAACTCAGCGCGCCGGCGCTCGACAGGCCTTCGGGCAGAACGCGCACCGCGCCAGCCGGGGGCGTCTCGGTCGGCTCGGCGAGGGCGACCGGAAGGCGGCTGATCTTCGCCAGCTGCTCGACGAAGCGATCATGGCGCCCGCCGTCAAGGCTCTGCTGCAGCAGCACCGCGAGCGGGAAGCTGGCCGGGAGCGCTCGCACCAGCTGGCGCACGGCGTCCGGCCCGCCGATACCGGAGAGCACCAGCACCGTCCTCGTCGCCGCGGCGGCTTCGGCGCCTTCCTCGGTGAGGGGGCTCAGGCTGAGGTGGGCGAGATCGGGCATCACCACCGGCTCCACCACCGGCGGCGGCGGCGGCGCCACGGCCGGCGCGTCATCGATCGGCGCCAGCTCGAGGCTACCCAGTGCGGAGAAATCAAAGGCGGGCTTCGAGGCCGACGGTGCCGGGGCCACGGGGGCGGCGTCCTCCGCCGAGAGGCTCAGGGCGCTGGTGTCCGGGATGGACGTGGCGGCCGGCTTGGCGGCCGTGACATAGGCCCCTTCCGCAAAATCGAAATCAGGGATCGGCGGCGGCTCGGCGAAGGCGCGCGCCGGCTCGGGCGGCGTCTCGCCCTGCGGATCGAGCGCGAGCGGCGTGTCGCGGCGATCGAAACCGGCGAAGTCGTCGCCGAGGTCTTCGCGGCTGCCTTCGAAGCTCAGCGAATCGAGGTTCTCGTCGAAGGATGCCGCGAGCTTGGCGAGCTCCGGATCCATCGCCAACCCATCGTCACCGGAGGCCTCGTCCTTGGCGGCCGAAGCCTCGCCGCTGGAGAAGCGGAAACTGCCGCCTTCGCCGAAGGCCGCGAGCTCTTCCTCGGTCAGGGTCAGCTCTTCCACGTCCATCGACAGCGCGTCGGCATCGAGCGTGGGCGCCGGAAGGACGGGCGACTCGAAACTGATCTCCTTCGCGGAGAGCAGGGACATGGACGGCTGCACCGGTCGCCCTGGAGACGCCGCTTCCACGTCGTCGACGAGTTCGAGGCCGCGCAGATCGATCATGCCGACGTCGAGGTCGTCCGCCACGGCGAACGCGGCCGGGCCGCTGTGGGAGGCCGCCTCCGCGGCACCGACATCGACGACCGGCGCCTGCATGGCCTCTTCCAACGCGGCGAGGTCGAGATCGAGGTGTTCCGGGTCGCCCTCTTCCGCCGGTGGCGTCACCCAATCGGCCGGCAGCGCGACCGCGGCGGGCGCCACGGCCTCGGAGGCATCGGCGGCGAGCGGCGCATCGCTCGGCCGGTAGGCGCTGGGTACGTCCGCCGCCGACGCGTTGATCTCGGCGGCGAAATCGTCGATCCGCGCCTCGTTCGCCAATGCCGCGGGCGTGGTCGGGACGCCGGGCTCGAGGAACTCGGCCGCCTCCTGGTGCGCTTCGGGTTCGGCGCCCGGCGGAAGCACGTCGCAGCCGATGAGTTTGGCGGCGAGATGGCGCGCCCACCGGTTGAGGTCCCACCCACTCAGCTTCGCCGTCGTTTCCGCCTCGTCGAACATGACGTTGAGCGACGGCTCGAGCAGATCGTCATCAAGGCGATCGAGAGCCGCTTCGACCGCCGGCTCCACGCTGACCAGCACCGTGGTGGCACCGGCGGCAGCCAAGGCCCCCGGCGAGAGCTCGTTGGGGTCCGCTTCGACCACGAGCTCGGCGCCGAGCTCGGTGATCGCCCGCTTCAGCTGCTCGCGGGCGTCGCCGGCGCGGGCCAGCAGCGCGACCTTGAGGCGCGACCCGTCAGCCACGCGCGGCCACCTCGGCCAGCAGTTCGAACACGTGGCGGATCAGCTCCGGCTCCTGGTAGGGCTTGCCGAGGTAGCGGTTCACGCCGATCTCGAACGCGCGCTGGCGATGTTTGTCGCCGGTGCG
>JAIXTZ010000105.1 GCA_027483745.1 Lysobacteraceae bacterium | reverse complement strand
CGTTCTCCTTGGCTTCGATCGCCTGGTGCAGGCCGTCCGACCAGCGGCGGCCCGACAGCGTGCGGCCGGTGAACTCGTCGACGATGACTACTTCGCCGTGGCGGACGATGTAGGCGACGTCGCGCTGGTAGATCGCGTGGGCACGCAGCGCCTGGTTCAGGTGGTGCACGACGGCGATGTTGTGGCCGGCGTAGAGGCTGTCGTCACCCTGCAGGATGCCGGCGGCGCGCAGCAGCGCTTCGGCGTGCTCCATGCCGCCTTCCGACAGGTGGACCTGCTTGCCCTTCTCGTCGACCCAGTAGTCGCCGTCGGCGTTCTCGTCGGCCTGGCGGCGCAGCTGCGGCACCACCTTGTTGACCTTGACGTAGAGCTCCGGCGACTCGTCGCCCGGGCCGGAGATGATCAGCGGCGTGCGCGCCTCGTCGATCAGGATCGAGTCCACTTCGTCAACGATGGCGAAGTTCAGGCCGCGCTGGTGGCGGTCTTCCTTGCGCAGCGCCATGTTGTCGCGCAGGTAGTCGAAGCCGAACTCGTTGTTGGTGCCGTAGGTGATGTCGGCGGCGTAGGCGGCCTTCTTGTCGCCCATCGGCATGCCCGGGTAGACGACGCCCACCGACAGGCCGAGGAAGGTGTAGAGCTTGCCCATCCACGCGGCGTCGCGGCGCGCGAGGTAGTCGTTCACCGTCACGACGTGCACGCCCTTGCCGGACAGCGCGTTGAGGTAGACCGGCAGGGTCGCCATCAGCGTCTTGCCCTCGCCGGTGCGCATCTCGGCGATCTTGCCGCTGTGCAGCACCATGCCGCCGATCAGCTGCACGTCGTAATGGCGCATGCCCAGCGCGCGCTTGGCGCCTTCGCGGCAGACGGCGAAGGCCTCGGGCAGCAGCGCGTCAAGGGTTTCGCCGTTCGCCACGCGGGCCTTCAACTCGGCCGTCTTGGCCTGCAGCGCCGCGTCATCGAGGTCCTTCAACCCGGCTTCGAGCGCATTGACCTTGGCGACGGATTTCGAGAGCTGGCGGACCAGGCGCTCGTTGCGGCTGCCGAACAGGGCGGTGAGGAGGCGATTGAGCATGGACGGGTCTTTGCGATGTGGGGGCGCGCCGAGGGCTGCCGTAGAAACGGAAGCGGCCGCCGGAGGGCAGCCGCGTATTCTAGCTGGTGACGGAGGGAGCCGATATCAAGCGGGGCCCGAGGCCCGCCGCGGCGCGGCATCAGCCGCGGATCCGCTCCAGGTAGGCCATGGGGTTCACCGGCCGGCCGTTCACGTGCACCTCGAAGTGCAGGTGGGCGCCGGTGGAGCGACCGGTCGACCCGACCTTCGCCACTTCCTGGCCGGCGCGGACGACGTCGCCGACTCGCACGACGTTGCGCTGGTTGTGGCCGTAGAGCGTCTGGTAGCCGTCGCCGTGGTCGACGATGACCGTATTGCCGTAGCCGTTCTTCCAGCCGGCGAAGCTGACGATCCCGTTGGCGGCCGCCTTCACCGGATCACCGTAGTTCGCATCGAAATCGACGCCGAGGTGATGGTCGCGGCCACCGGTGAACGGGTCGGCGCGGGTGCCGAAGCCCGAGGAAATGTAGCCCGGCGCCGGGGCGCGGCTGGGGCGCGAGGCCTCAGCCAGCTCCTGGCCTTCGAGCAGGGCGCCGAGCACGTCGAGCTGCTTCTCGGCCTGGGCGAACTGCGACTCGACCGATCCCAGCACGACGGCGACGTCCTGCGGTTGGCCCGGGTTCTCGGGACCACCCATCGCCGGACGTTCGCTGAAATCAAACTCGCCGTCCTTGAGCTGGCCCATCGCCGTGAGGCGGTGGCCGAGGGCGTTGAGGCGGTTGGCTTGGGCTTGGAGCTCGCCGAGCTTGGCGGCCATGGCATTGACGTCGCGCTGCGCGGCTTCGCGCGCCTCGTCGACGGCGGTGCGGCTGGCCTGCACTTCGGCGCGCAGCGGCTCAAGGGCCGCGTCGGTACCGGCGATCCAATGACCAATACCGGCGCCGACCAATCCGATCGCGGCGATCACGGCAGTGACGCCGCCCGCGAGCAACCAGCGATGGCGCCGGGACTCCAGGCTGAGGGTCCAGGGCGCGCGCAAGCTGCGGGAAACGACGATGATGTTGAGCATGTTTCGATCCAAATCTCGCAACACGACGGAACCGGCCTTCGGTGCCCCCAGCGCCCCCCGGCCGGCCGGCCAGTGGGTCGCGGAAGGCGACCTCGCCGCGGTGATCGCCCGCGCCCAGTGGTTGGACGCCGCCGACCAGCGCTTCCGCCGCCATCTGCCGCCGGCGCTGGCCGGGCAGGTGCGCCTGGCGAACGTCGACCGCGGAACCATGGTGGTGGTGGTCCCCTCCCCGGCCTGGAAAGCCCGGCTGCGCATGGACACCGCCCTGCTGCTGGCGGCGGCCGACGCGGCCGGCATCGAAGCCCGGTCGGTGACCCTCAAGGTGGTGCCCCCTGACGCGCCGTTGCCGGAACGCCCGGGAGCCCCGCTCTCGGCGAAAGCCCGAGCCACGCTCGAAGCTGCCGCCCAATCCGTTGCGGACCCCGATCTCAAGGCCCAGCTCCTGCGCCTGGCCGCGAGCGGCCGGGCCCCCAACCTCGCGGCTGGGAACCCGGAGTCTACGGACGGGTCGTTAAAAACCCGCTAACGAACGGTGAAACGCCCCCAGGAACGACGAAGCCCGCCGGGGCGGCCGGCGGGCTTCGGGGTACACAGCGATGGCCGGCACGTTTTCGGCGTGCCATTGTCGAGCTTCGGGGCGGTCAGACCGCCGCGGCCGGGCTCACGTACGAGATCGGGGACTTGGCCGGATCGCTGAAGGTCACCTCTTCCCACGCCGTCTTGTCGGCCAGCAGGGTGCGCAGCAGGCGGTTGTTGAGGGCGTGGCCCGACTTGTGGCCGTAGAACGCGCCGATCAGGCTGTGGCCCAGCAGGTACAGGTCGCCGATCGCGTCGAGGATCTTGTGCTTCACGAACTCGTCCTCGTAGCGGAGGCCGTCGTCGTTGAGCACGCGGTAGTCGTCGAGCACGATGGCGTTGTCCATCGAGCCGCCCAGCGCCAGGTTGCGCTCGCGCAGGTACTCGATGTCGCGCATGAAGCCGAAGGTGCGGGCACGGCTGACTTCCTTCACGAACGAGGTCGTCGAGAAATCGATCTCGGCGCTCGAGGTCGAGCGGCGGAAGGCCGGGTGCTGGAAATCGATGGTGAAGCCGACCTTGAAGCCCTCGAACGGCTCGAAGCGGGCCCACTTGTCGCCGTCCTCGACGAGGATCGGCTTCTTGATGCGGATGAAGCGCTTGGCGGCGTTCTGCTCTTCGATGCCCGCCGACTGCAGCAGGAACACGAAGGGGCCGGCCGAGCCGTCCATGATCGGCACTTCGGCCGTGGACAGGTCGACGTAGGCGTTGTCGATGCCGAGGCCGGCCATGGCCGAGAGCAGGTGCTCGATCGTCATGACGCGGACCTGGTCCTTGACCAGCGCGGTGCACAGCGAGGTGTCGCCCACGGCCAGCGCCGTCGCCTGGATCTCGACCGGCTGGTCGAAGTCGACGCGTCGGAACACGATGCCCGTGTTGACGGCCGCCGGGCGCAGGGTCATGTAGACCTTCTCGCCGCTGTGCAGGCCGACGCCGGTGGCGCGGATGACGTTCTTGAGGGTGCGCTGCTTGAACATATCGTCAGGATCCCCGAGGGGGTTGACACGGTAGGGCGCGCACATTACCACGCCCCTGCTTTAACGAAACCTTAAAAACTGAACTTCTCCGTGTCAAATCTGCAACAGAGCGGGCAGCCCCCTGCCCGCCTGTTGTCTTGCCGGGGAATGAGACGAGCAAT
Organism: Lysobacteraceae bacterium; assembly: GCA_027483745.1. Next base: position 480 of record JAIXTZ010000105.1, on the reverse strand, counting down.
CCCCCGACCCGGAGCCCTGCCGGCTCCGTGGTGCTCGGGCCTTGCCGGGTCTCAGTCGGCCTGGCGGCGCAGGAAGGCCGGGATGTCCAGATAGGCCTGGTCGGCCGGCAGGTCGGACAGCGCGGTCGGGCCGGCGACGTCGGCCGAACGGCCGCGCAGGCCACCCGCGAAGCTGCCGCTGTCGCGACCGGTCGCGGCCGGGGCCACGGCGTCGGCGTACTCGGCCAGACCGGTGCTGCCGTTGCGGATCAGCTGCACCTTCGGACGGGCCGCTTCGCGCTCGACGGCGCGGGCCAGCTCGCGGTGGCTGTCGCGGTTCGGCAGGCGGCCGGCCTGGACGCCGCGGTTGAGGCCGGTGGCCACCACGGTGACGCGGACGTCGTCCTGCATGTCGGGGTCGAGCACGGTGCCGAGCACGACGGTGGCGTCTTCCGAGGCGAACTCCTCGATGGTGCGGCCGACTTCGTCGAACTCGCGCAT
>JAIXTZ010000248.1 GCA_027483745.1 Lysobacteraceae bacterium | reverse complement strand
TCCGGCACGGGTTTGCCGTCGGGGGAGGGCGGAGGATCGCGGGGTCCCCAGCCTGACCATCCCGCCGCGGAGTGAGCCATGTCGATCGACCGTCGTAACGTCCTGAAACTCGGCGCCCTTGCCGCCGCCGTGACGCTGGCCGGCGCAGGCCGCGCGCAATCGGCCGCCGCCGCCCCAGGCGAGACGCGCAACGCCAATCGCAGGCTGTCGATCCTGATCCTCGGTGGCACGGGGCTCACCGGCCCGCACCAGGTGGCCTATGCGCTGTCGCGCGGCCATGAAGTGACCATTTTCAACCGCGGCCGCAAGCAGCGCGAGTGGCCGGGCAGCGTCGAGCAGCTGCTCGGCGACCGCGACGTCAACGACTACACGAGCCTCGCCGCCGAAGTGGCGAAAGGCCGGCGCTGGGACATCTGCATCGACAACCCGAGCAGCGTGCCGCACTGGATCCGCGACGCGGCCACGGTGCTGAAGGGCAGCATCGGTGGCTACATGATGATCTCCAGCCTGTCGGCCTATGCCGAGAACGCGACGCCGGGCGATGACGAGTCCGCCGCGCTGGCGACCTTCGACGGCGATCCGCTGGCCGAGACCATGACCAGCCTGCGCGCCGACATGGGCAAGTACGCGGGGCTCAAGGCGGCGACGGAAGCGGAGACGCTGAAGCACTTCGGCAACACCGCCACGATCGTCCGCCCCGGCCTGATCGTCGGTCCCGGCGACGAGACCGACCGTTTCACCTACTGGCCGATGCGGCTCGCCAAGGGCGGCGAGGTGCTGGCGCCCGGCGACGGCCGCGACACGGTGAAGTTCATCGATGCCCGCGATCTGGGCGAATGGATGATCCGCCTCGCCGAGGCCGGCGCCACCGGCGCCTTCAACGCCATCGGGCCGGCGCATCCCCTCGACATGGCCGGGTTGCTCTACGGCATCCGGGCCAGCACCACGGCGGGCGCGCAGCTCACCTGGGTGCCGACCGAGTTCCTGATGGCGCAGGAGGTCAGTCCCTGGGGCGACATGCCCGTGTGGGTGCCGGGGCAGGGCGACATGGCCGGCTTCCACACCCGCAGCAACGCGAAGGCGATCGCCGCGGGGCTCACGTTCCGCAGCCTCGCCGACACCGTCGAGGCCACACAGGCGTGGTTCGCGGCCCAGCCCGAGGAGCGGCGCAATGCGCCCCTGCGTGCCGGCATCAAGCCCGAGCGCGAGGTCGAAGTGCTGGCCGCGTGGAAGGCGCAGGCCGCGAAACCGGCCTGAGCCTCAGGCCAGCGTGCCGATGCGTTGGCCCAGCACCACCGGGGCTTCCGCGGGGATGACTTCCATCGAGGCGAGCATCGCCTTCGGGAACAGCAGCACCACGGTGCTGCCATAGTTGAAGCGCGCCATCTCGGCGAAGCGCTCCAAGGTGATGCCCTTGCCGCGCCAGTCCTTGCGGATTACGCGGTCGGCATAGGCGGGGATCTCCTCGCCAGACCACACGGTCTCCACGCCGGAAACGAGGATCGCGCCAACCATGACCGCCACGAAGGGGCCGTGCTCGCCCTCGAAGTGGCAGACCAGCCGCTCGTTGCGGGCGAACAGCCGCGGAATGGCGCGCGCGGCCCAGGGCGCCACGCTGAACAGCCGGCCCGGCACGTGCGCGGTTTCGACCAGCGTGCCGGTCAGGCTCATGTGCACGCGGTGGTAGTCGCGCGGGGAGAGGTAGACGTTGGCGAACCAGCCGTCGCGGTAGGCCTCGGCCTTGGCTTCGTCGGCGAGGAACTCGGCGGCGGTGAAGTGCTGCCCCTTGGCCTGGAAGATGCGGCCCTCCTCGATGCGGCCGATCTGCGCGATCTTGCCGTCGGCCGGGCACAACACCGCCTTCGGGTCGGCATCGGCGACGCGTGCGCCGGGCTTCAGCGGGCGGGTGAAGAAGGCATTGAAGCTGGCGTAGCTTTCCGGATCGGGGTTCGCCGCCTCAGCGAGGTTGACGTTGAACTTCCGCACCACGGTGGTGATCAGCCAGCGTTTCAGCGGCACCCACTGCGAACGCGCCAGCCGGTAGGCGAGGCTCGACAGGAAACGGTGCGGCAGGACGTACTGGAAGAAAACGGCCGGGCTCACGGCGTGGCTCCAGCGAGCCGGACGAGATCGCGAGCCACGGCCTGCGGGTCGATGGTGGCGACCACGCCGCCGCCCACCGTCGCACCGGCGGGCATTTGCGGACGGATCACGCCAGCCACGCGGACTTCCGGGTCGAGCAGCACCATCGAGCCGCTGTGGTCCATGGTGTAGCTGGCGCCGAGCGGCACCTTGCGGAACACGAGGCTGAGGCTGCTGGTGAAGGTTTCCAGCGCCGCAAGGTCAGGCTGCGTGGCCGCCAGCGTGGCCGGGTGGAAGTGGCGGGCGTAGCCGGCCAGCAGTTCCGGGGTGTCGCGCTCCGGGTCGATCGACACGAACAGCAGGCGGGGGCGCTGTGCTTCGGGCAGCGATTCCCAAGCCTTCTGCGCCTTGGCCATGTCGGTCAGGGTGGTCGGGCAGACGTCCGGGCAGGACACGAAGCCGATGAACACCACGGTCCAGCGGCCGCGCAGGGTGTCCGCGCTGACCGG
>JAIXTZ010000213.1 GCA_027483745.1 Lysobacteraceae bacterium | reverse complement strand
TGAGGTCCGCAGCGTCGAGGTGGACGGCCAGCGCATCGTGCAGCTCGAGGCCGGCCCCGTCGACGCGCCGCTGGTCGTGCTGCTGCACGGCTTCACCGGCGCGAAGGAGAACTGGCTGCCGCTGATGGCCGAGCTCTCGGCCACGCATCGCGTCATCGCACCGGACCTGCCGGGCTGGGGCGAGAGCCAGCGCGAGCCCGGCGCCGATTACGGCGTGGTGGCGCAATCCGAGCGCATCGCCGCGTGGCTGGGCACGCTGCCGCGCACGCCTGAGCTGCTGGCCGGGCATTCGATGGGCGGCCACATCACCGGACTTGTCGCAGCCCGCCATCCGGAGCGCGTGCAGCGCATCGCCCTGCTGTCGGCGGCGGGCGTGCCCTTCGCGCCGAACGAGTTCGGCCGCGCCGTGCTCGAGGGCGGACACCCCTTCGCCGTCGAGGACCGCGCGTCGCTCGACCGCTACCTCGGCCTCGTGTTCACCGACCCGCCCTTCGTGCCGTGGCCGGCGGACCGCGCCATCATCGCGCGGCGCATCGCCGACAACGCCTTCGAACGCGAGGTGCTTGCGCGCCTGCGTGGCGACGAGGCCTTCGCGGTGCAGCCGCTGCTGGGGGACATCCGTGCCCCCGCGCTGCTGCTGTGGTGCGACGACGACCGCGTGATCGACCCGAGCTCTGCGGCGCTCTATGCCGCGGGATTGCGCGAATCGCGCACGGTGATGCTTCCGGGCTGCGGCCACATGCCGATGATGGCGGCGGTGGCGGAAGTGGCGGATGCGCTGCGCGCGCAGGCCGCGTTGTCGGTGCCCTCAGCGCCTTGAGCCGTCCAGCGCGTCGTCGGTGCGCATCACCACCCGCTGGTGGGCCGGATCGTCCAGCCGTCCGCGGATGACGAAGACGTTCTCGCCGGATTGCGTTTGCCCATGGCTCCGGCTCAGCACCACGTGATCGATGCCGGCGAGGCAGTGGGCCTGCGCGAGTTCGACCAGCGAACGCGCGAGGCGCTCGCTGGTGCCGTCGTAGGCGCGGCCGATGCCGCCCTCCATCCGTTCCACGGCGCTGCGCGCCTGCGGGTACAGCGGATGCGTGGCCCAGGGATCGGCAGTGGCCGCCGGCGTCGTTGCGGGCGCGGGCAAGCGCGGCGATGGGGCCGATCCTTCGGGGGGGCGGATCGGAGGAAGCGCCGACGCCGCCTCCGCGGGCCGGCCCGGCCAAGGCGGCGGTACCTCGAGCCCCATCCATGCACCGAGGGTCGCCAGCGCGCTGTGGCTGTCGACCGGCGGGTGGGCCGCGTCCGCGGCCTCGAGTGCGCGGTTCAGCAGCGGCAGGGCGCACGCCGCCTGCTCCCAACGGGCGCGGATCGCGTCGGCGGGGCCCTCCAACCGGTGCACGACCTCGGACGTATCGCCATCGCGGCGCGCGGGTGCGGGCAGACCGGGGATGGTGGCATCGAAATCGGCGGATGCCTGCACGAGGTGCACGAGGCGGAGCCGGGAGGCCGGCACCGGGCGGGCCGGCGGGCGCCAGCCGGGCGTGTCGGCGCCGCGGGCCAGGCAATGCAGTTCGGCCAGCACCTGCGCCTGCGCGTCGCAGAGCCGCCAGAAGGCCTGGGGATGGCCATCGACGCGCTGCCAGCGCGCCTCGATGGCAAAGGGGGAAAGGGCCATGGGGGGCAGGATGGGGCGGGGGGAGCCCGACTGTAGCGCGCGCGGACCGGAGTAGGCTCGGCGGGCTGTTCCAGCCTGGGAGTTCGCCGATGCGCGCCGCTGTGCTTTTGTCCTCCGCCCTGATGCTCGCCGCCGCGCTCGCGCCCGGCGGGTCCGCCGCTGCCGACGCCGTGCCGAAGTACACGGCGGCGCAGTTCTTCGACACCACCTCGTTCCGCGTCGCCGATGCCGGCGGCTTGGCCTTCTCGCCGGACGGAAGCTCGGTGTTGATCAGCGCCGACGCCACCGGCGTGTTCAACGCCTACGCCCTGCCGGTGGCCGGCGGCGCGCCGGTGCCGCTCACCACCTCGACCACCGACGCCGTGTTCGCCGCCAGCTACCTGCCCGACGGTCGCGTGCTGGTGCAGGGCGACAAGGGCGGCAACGAGCTCACGCACGTCTACCTGCGCGAGGCCGACGGCACGCTCCGTGACCTGACGCCCGGGGACAAACTGAAAGCCGGCTTCGCGGGCCTGAGCCCGGACGGTAAGACGCTGTGGGTCACCTCGAACGCGCGCGATCCGCAGGCGTTCGATGTGCTCGCCTACGACACCACCACCTTCGAGCACCGCGTGCTGTTCCAGAACCCCGGCGGCTTCCTGCCCGCCGAGGTCTCGAACGACGGCCGCTGGGTGGCGCTGGAGAAACCCAACACCTCGGCCGATTCCGATGTGTACCTCGTCGACTTGAAGGGCGACGGCCAACCGGCGCTGATCACGCCGGGCGAGGGCGCGGTGTCGAACAGCGTCTATGGCTTCACGCCGGACTCGAAGACGCTGGTGTTCGCCACCGACGCGCACGGCGAGTTCAACCAGGCTTGGACGCACGACCTCGCCAACGGCGAGCAGAAGCCGCTGATCGAGGCCGACTGGGACGTGATGTTCGTGGCGTGGTCGCCGAGCGGCCGCTACCGCGTGTCGGCGATCAATGCCGATGCCAGCACCGCGCTGACGATCCTCGACACCCGCGACGGCCAGCCGCTGCGCTTCGAGGGCCTGCCCGACGGCGACATCGGCGCGCTGCGCTTCTCGCCGGACGAGGCGCGCGTGGCCTTCACTGTGGCCTCCGACACCTCGCCGTCCGATGTTTTCGTTGCCGATCTCGCCGACCGCAAGGTGCGCCGGCTCACCACGGCCTTGAACCCGGCCATCGACGAGTCGCACCTCGTCGAAGCGACGATCGTCCGATACACGGCCGAAGGGGGCGTTGAGATTCCGTCGGTGCTTTACCGCCCGAAGGGCGCCTCCGCCGCGAATCCGGTGCCGGCGGTCGTGCTGGTGCACGGTGGCCCCGGCGGGCAGACGCGTCGCGGCTACAGCGCGATGGTGCAGCACCTCGTCAACCACGGTTACGCCGTGCTCGGCGCCAATAACCGCGGCTCATCGGGCTACGGCAAGACCTTCTTCCACATGGACGACCGCAAGCACGGCGAAGCCGACCTGCGCGACATCGTCGCCGGTGGTGACTGGCTGCGCGCGCAGGACTGGGTGGCCGACGACGAAGTGGCGGTGATGGGCGGCTCCTACGGCGGCTACATCACGGCGGCGGCGCTCACCTTCCATCCGGAAGCCTTCGAAGCCGGCATCAACATCTTCGGCGTCACCAACTGGGTGCGCACGCTCGAATCCATCCCGGCGTGGTGGGGCGCGCAGCGGCAGGCGCTCTACGACGAGATGGGCGATCCGGCCACCGACGCCGAGCGCCATCGCCGCATCTCGCCGCTGTTCCACGCGAAGAACATCGTGCGCCCGATGCTGGTGGTGCAGGGCGCCAACGACCCGCGCGTGCTGCAGGTGGAATCGGATGAACTGGTGGCCGCGGCGCGGGCCAACAACGTGCCGGTGGAGTACGTGCTGTTCCCCGACGAGGGCCATGGGTTCCTCCGCCGCGAGAACCGCATCACCGCGCAGGAGTCCTACCTCAAGTTCCTCGACACCCACGTGCGAAAGGCGGATTGAACCCGCGCCGGCGGCGTTGCCGCCGGTCATGGGCTGGAACGGAAACGGGCGCCTTTCGGCGCCCGTTTTTGTTGCGATGGCCCGGGGTTCGGGGCCGGCGATCGATTACTGCCCGCGCTGTTCCACTTTGCGGAAGGCATTGCCCTCCACGTAGTTCGGCCACTCGCGGTTGCTGCCGAGGGTGCGGCCCACGCCGTAGAGCAGCTGCAGGTCCTGCATGGTGCCGCGCAGGTCCCAGCCGGCGTCGTAGTTGTCGCCGACCTTGTGGTAGCGCACCGCCGTGTAGTCCGCCATCCACGCGAGGCCGTACTCGCGGCCCTTCTCGCGGTGGTCGACGCCGCCCTTGGCGTACAGCGCCGGCACGCCGGCCTTGGCGAAGTTGAAGTGGTCGGAGCGGAAGAAGTAG
>JAIXTZ010000154.1 GCA_027483745.1 Lysobacteraceae bacterium | reverse complement strand
CTCCTCGGTGGGCGGCAAGACCGCCGTCGACCTGCCCGAGGGCAAGAACCTCGTCGGCGCCTTCCACCAGCCTTCGGCGGTGATCGCCGACACCGCCACCTTGGCGACGCTGCCGGATCGCGAACTGCGCGCGGGCATCGCCGAAGTGATCAAGTACGGCGCGCTCGGCGACGCGGCCTTCTTCGACTGGGTGGCGGCCAACGCGGCCGCCCTGCTGTCGCGCGACGCCGATGCGCTGGCCCACGCCATCGCCACCAGCTGCGCGCACAAGGCCGGCATCGTCGCCCGCGATGAAACCGAAACCGGCGAACGCATGCTGCTGAACCTCGGCCACACCTTCGGCCACGCCATCGAGGCCGAACAGGGCTTCGGCGGCCTCGTGCACGGCGAAGCCGTGGCCGTCGGCATGGTGCTGGCGGCGCGCTTGAGTGCCGACCTCGGCCTCGCTCCCGCCGCGGACACGGAGCGGCTGGTCGCCGCACTCGACGCGCTCGGCCTGCCCACCGCCGTCCCGGAGGGCCTTGATCCCGATGCCCTGCTCGCGCGGATGCGGCTCGACAAGAAGAACCTCAGCGGCACGCTGCGCCTGATCCTCTGGCGCGGCATCGGCCAAGCCTTCGTGGCCACCGGCATCGACGAGGCCGCGGTGCGGCGCGTGCTCGCGGCGGGCTAAGCGGTATCTTCACGCGCGGGACTGGCGCCCGCCGCGCGCATCGCGGCAACATCGTCCCCACTTCCCCACGCGCCGACGACATGACCGACCTGCTGGCCCGCGTGGCCGATTCCCTCGCAAGGTCGAACGGACTCGAATCCCTCACTAGGCCGCTGCTCGAACTGCTTGAGCAGGTCAGTGGCCTGGAATCCACCTACCTGACGACGATCGACGAAGCCGCGGGCCTGCAAGAGGTCCGCTTCTCAAGAAACGCTGGGGTGCTCCAGATTCCCGAGGGCGTCGAAGTGCCCTGGGGCGATTCCCTGTGCCGACGCGCCATCGAGCAAGACGTGCCTTGGACCGACGACGTGCCGGGTCTCTGGGGCGATTCGGCGGCCGCCCGTCAGCTCGGGATCACCACCTACACGACGACACCGGTGAGGGGACAGGACGGCCAGCTTCTCGGCACCCTCTGCGCGGCGAGCCGCGAGAAGCGGCCCCTCGCCCCCGGCACCCGCGAGGTGCTGACGCTGTTCAGCCGCGTGATCGCCCAACAGATCGAACTCGAGACCCTGCTGCGACGCTTGCAGGCCAGCAACGAAGCGCTCGCCGCGCACGCAAGCACCGACACGCTGACGGGCCTGCCCAACCGTCGCGCGTTGCGCGAAGCACTGACGGAGCGCCTGCAAGAGGCCTACGCGGCGCGGCGGCGCATCCATGTGGGCTTCATCGACCTCGACGGCTTCAAGGCGATCAACGACGACCACGGGCACGATGCCGGCGACCGCTTCCTCGCGGCCATCGCCGCTCGGCTCACGGCGTCGACGCGCCCCGGCGACATCCTCGGCCGCTACGGCGGCGACGAGTTCGTGGTGGTGTTCGACGCACCGGCCGACGAAGGCCGCACCGCCCAGCACCTGCGCGAGCGCCTCGAGGCCGGCAGTCGAGGCCGCTTCGAGCTCGGCGAGCTGGTGATCGACTATGCGGGGGCCAGCGTCGGCGTGGTGAGCAGCGCGATCGGCGAGACCGATGTCGATGCGCTGATCGCCCGCGCGGATGCGGAAATGTACGCGCAGAAGCAGGCGCGGCGCCTCGCCCGCTGAGGCCGTCGTGCGGGCCTACACTGGCGCCATGGACTGGCTCGACGCCCTGCCCGACACCCGCGTGCTGCGTGACCCTGCGCAGACCGCCGCCTTCCGCCACGACGAATCCCACGTGCGCGGCCCCGAACCGCTCGCGGTCGTGAAGCCGCGGAGCCGCGAGGCCCTGCGAACACTGGTGCAGCGCGCCGGCGACGAGGGCTTCACCCTCGTGCCTCGCGGCGCCGGCAGCGGCAAGGCCGGCGGCTGCGTGCCAGATGCCCGCAGCGTCGTCGTCGACCTGTCCGAGTGGCCGGGCGACATCACGGTGAACACCGCGAACCTCACCTTGTCGGCGCCGGCCAGCGCCGGACTCTCAGCGGTGAAGCAGCAGGCCGACGCGCAGGGGCTCTGGTACCCGCCGGACCCGAACTCCTGGCCGCTGTGCAGCTTCGGCGGCTCGCTGGCGACCAATGCCGGCGGCCCGAATGCCTGCAAGTACGGCATGACCCGGCGCTGGGTGCTGAGCGTCGACGCGCTGATGGCCGACGGCGAGGTGCACCGCTTCGGCATCGACTCAGTGAAGCAGAACACCGGTCCGAACCTCGCGCAGCTGATGGTCGGCAGCGAAGGCGTGTTCGGGATGATCCTCGGGGCCACCGTCGCGCTGCTGCCGCGGCCGCGCGAGCACCTGACCCTGCTGCTGCCGCTGCCGGACATGGGGCTGCTGCCCGCGCTGCCGGCACGGCTGTTCGCCGCGGGCTTCCTGCCCTCGGCGCTGGAGTTCTGGGATTCGGCGGTGCTCGCCGACCTGCGCGCGCATGGCCCGGACGACGCCCGCCGGCTGCCCGGCGACGCGCTGGTGCTGCTGGAATTCGACGACCCGGGCTGCTCGCACGCGGGCTTCCTCGAACCGCTACTCGACGCGCTCGGCCCGCTGGCGGCAGAAGCGCAAGTGGCCACCACCGGCGCGCAGCGCGAGGCCCTGTGGGCGGTGCGGCGGATGACCAGCGTGCACCTCAAGCAGCGTTTCCCGCGCAAGGTGAGCGAGGACGTCGTGGTGCCCCGCGACCGGTTGCCCGAGTTCTTCGCGCGCCTCGCGGCGCTGGACGCGAAGACGGTGAGCTACGGCCACCTCGGCGACGGCAACCTGCACGTCAACCTGCTGCACGCCGGCGAACTCGACGGCCCGGCCCTCGATGCCGCGCTCGATCCGCTGTTCGCCCTGTGCGTCGAACTCGGCGGGACGCTGTCCGGCGAGCACGGCATTGGCTTGGCCAAGCGCGACGCCTTCGTCAAGCATGCCGATCCGTTCGCCATCGCGGCGCTTCGCGGCATCAAGCAGGCGCTCGACCCGAAGGGCGTGTTCAACGCGGGGAAGATCTTCTGATCGCGCGATAATGCGCCGACCACGGAGACCCGCATGCCCTACACCCCGATCATCGGCACCCTCGGCTACGTGCTTTCGCCGGAAGGCACGCACGTGCTCATGGTCCACCGCAACGCCCGCCCCGGCGACGAGCACCTCGGCAAGTACAACGGCCTTGGCGGCAAGCTCGAGGCCGACGAGGACGTGGCCGCCGGCATGGCGCGCGAGATCCACGAGGAAGCCGGCCTCACCGTCACCGCGATGGCGCTGCGCGGCACGATCAGCTGGCCAGGCTTCGGCAAGAACGGCGAGGACTGGCTCGGCTTCATCTTCCTGATTACCGCCTTCGAGGGCGAGGCGCCGACGCGCAATGTCGAAGGCGACCTCGAGTGGGTACCGCTCGACCGCCTGATGGACCTGCCGATGTGGGAAGGCGACCGCCACTTCCTGCCGCTCGTCTTCGACGGCGACCGCCGGCCGTTCCATGGCGTGATGCCCTACCGCGAGGGCCGGATGGTGAGCTGGCGCTTCTCGCGCTTCTGAGCGCGATCAGCCCCAGCGTTCGAGCACGGCGGGGACGTCCCCGGCGCTCGCGACGCTGGCGAAGCGCGGGTGCGCCGGGTCGATCTCCGCGCGATCCAGCGCCCACACCAACGGGTACGGCACGTGGATGCCCCAGCCGCCCAAGGCGAGCACCGGCGCGATGTCGGACTTCTGCGAGTTGCCGACCATGGCGAACGCGCCCGGCGCAACCTCGAACTCCTTGAACAGCCGCGCGTAGCTCTTCTCGTCTTTCTCGCTGACGATCTCGATGCGCTGGAACAGGTCGGCCATGCCCGATGCAGCCACCTTGCGCTCCTGGTGGAACAGGTCGCCCTTGGTGATCAGCACCACGCGGTGCGTCGCGGCCACGGCCTCGACGGCGGCGCGCACGCCCGGCAGCAACTCGACCGGGTGCTGCAGGATCGACTTGCCCAAGCCCACGATGCGATGCAGGTCGGCCGCGCTGATGCGCTCGCTGCTGAGCGCGATCGCGGTCTCGATCATCGACAGCGTCATGCCCTTGGCACCGTAGCCGAAGAGCTTGATGTTCTCGCGCTCGGTGGCGAGCAGGCGCTCGTGCACGGCGGCGTCGGCGAGGTCGACGTAGCCACCGACGATGCGCTCGAACTCGGCGTGCGCCTCGTGGAAATAGGTCTCGCTGTGCCAGAGGGTGTCATCGGCATCGAAGCCGACCAGGGTGATGCGGGCCATCCGGAGGCCTCCGTCGAAACGTGGGCGCGCAGTGTAGGCCGCGGTCGAAAGCGATGGGATCGACAGAATTGACAGCGCTCGACATCCCAAGGGGCGCCGGACCGTTCCCGGGCAGTTACGCTGGGGGCCCCCGAGCTGTCCGAGCCCCTTCGTGGCCTTCCCGGATGTCCTGACCATCATCGTCATCGCGGCCGGCAGCAACCTGCTGGTCGGGGGGTTCATGGTGCTGATGCACCGGAGCAAGCCGAACTCGGGCTACTTCCCCCTACTGGCCGTGGGCGCGATCGCCGCCGCGTTGGGATGGGGGCTGTACGCGACACGATTGCTGGACTGGAGCCCGTGGGCCAGCTTCGTCGCCGCCAACGCGTTGATCACCCTCTATCCGGCCCTGCTCGTGCTCGCCCTGCGCCGCCACCTCGGGCGGCGCCGGCACCCGAATTGGACCCGAGCGGTGGCGCTGGCGTTCGTGGCGTTCATGGTGCTGCTCGTCTGGAGCCAGGAGGCCTCCCGCAGCACGCGCATCTTCGTGGTCAGCGGCGGCAATGCGCTGTTCTTCCTGGCCGGCCTCGGGGTCCTGCTGCGGCACGGGCGTCCCTGGGACATGGCGCGCGGCGTCATCACCGCCGCCGTCGGCGTCACGGCCTGCATCCTCGGGCTTCGCGTCGGGGCGGTGATGGTGCTGGGGCCGGAAGACGCGGCACAGGAGGTGCTGATCGGCCTCGCCCTCGTGGTGCCGGTGTTCGCCAGCTTCGTGCTCGGCCTCGCCTTCCCCGTCGCCGAGTTCGCCCGCGACGAGCGCCGCATGGCCGACCTCTCGGAACGCGACCCGCTCACCCGCCTGCCCAACCGTCGTTTCGCGCTCCGCGCCCTGAAGCTCCGCGTAGCCACCGAACCGCCACGGCCCTTCGCCGTGGTGTTCGTCGACCTCGACGGTTTCAAGCGCGTCAACGACAGCCTCGGCCATGCGGTGGGCGACGAACTGTTGGTCCAGATCACCCAAAGGTTGCTCCCGGGCATGGGGGAGCAGGAGATGCTGGCGCGGCTCGGCGGTGACGAGTTCCTGCTGGTGTTCGACCTACAGGGGCATTCGCTGCCCATCGAAGCGAGGGTGCAGCGACTGCTGGAGCGTTTGGGGCCGCCCTTCCGTCTCGGCGATCGCGAAGTCCACATCGGCGCGAGCGCGGGCATCTGCCTGTTCCCGGACGATGCCGCCAGCGTGAAGGAGCTGATCCGCCATGCCGACGCGGCCATGTACCGGGCCAAGGACGCCGGCCGCGGACGCGCCTGCCGCTACACCCCGGACCTCGGGGCGGCACTGCTGGCGGAGATGGAGCTCGAGGCCCAGCTTCGCGAGGCGATCCGCTCGGACCGTTTGATCGTCGAGTACCAGCCGCGGGTCGCGCTGTCGACGCGGCGCATCGACGGCGCGGAGGCCCTGGTCCGCCTCCCGCTCGGCGACGGGACCACCGTCCCGCCGGATCGCTTCATCGCGCTCGCGGAGCGTACCGGCCTGATCGTTCCCCTGGGACGCACCGTCCTGCAGCAAGCCTGTCGCGATGCCGCCCAGTGGCGAGCCGGGGGGCAGCGCCTCCGCGTGTCGGTGAACCTGTCGCCGGTGCAGCTGCGCGATCCGCGCCTGCTCGACGACGTGCGCGACGCCCTATGCACCAGCGGCTTGCCGGCGGAGGCGCTCGAGCTCGAACTCACCGAAACCGCGCTGATCGAAGACCCGACCCTCGTCGCCGAACGCATGCACGCCCTTCGCGCCCTGGGCGCGACGCTGGCGCTCGACGACTTCGGCATGGGCTATTCGAGCCTCGCGCACCTGCTGCGTTTCCCCATCGATGTGATCAAGATCGACCGCCACTTCGTTTCCCGCATGGCCACGGACGCCGACGCCAGCGCGCTCGTGGTCACGCTGATGGATCTCGGGCGTCGTCTCGGCATGGCCGTGGTCGCGGAGGGCGTGGAGCGTCCGGACGTGCTGGAAGCGCTGACGCGGCTCGGCTGCCGCGAGGCGCAAGGCTTCCTGCTGCATGCCCCGCTGTCCGCGGCCGCCTTCGCCAGGCTGCTGGAGCGCGAAGCCGTCGCGCCCGCCGGCTGATCCGATGTCGACGCTGCGCACGCCGGGCGTTGCGGATGCGGTGATGGGGGCGATGCTGCGGACGCTGCTTCGGTTGGCCGTCAAACCGCGATTCTCCCCGCAGGTGCCGATCCCCTCGCAGCGCGCGCGGCTGCAGCGCTTCGTGCCACTCAACCGACTCCCGCGGCGCGTGCGCGTCGAGGCCGCGATGGAAGGCGGCGTGCCGGGCGAGTGGCTGCACCCGCTGCAGGCTCCCGTGAAGGCGGGCCGCGTGCTCTACCTGCACGGGGGCGCCTTCTGCGTCGGCTCGCCGGCCACGCATCGCGCGTTGACCGCGAAGCTCGCCCGCGACCTCGGCCTGCCGGTGTTCTCGGCGGAGTATCGGTTGGCGCCTGAACACCCCTTCCCCGCCGCACTCGACGACGCGCTGGCCGCGTATCGCGCCCTGGCCGCCGAGGGGCCGGTGATCGTGGCGGGCGACTCGGCCGGCGGCACGCTGGTGCTGCTGCTGGCCCAGGCGCTGCGCGATCGCGGCGATTCCCTGCCCGCCTGCCTACTGCTGCTTTCCCCGCTCGCCGATCTCACGCTGGCCGGCCTGCCCGACCACGTGCCCGGCGAAGCCCTGCTCTCGAAGCCATGGGTGGCGGCCTGCATCGACCACTTCCGCGGCTCGCGACCCGCCGACGATCCGTGCGTGTCACCGCTGCACGGCTCGCTCGCGGGCCTGCCGCCGACCCTCGTGCAGTGGGGCAGCGACGAGATCTTCGCGCCGGGCTGCGTGCGTCTCGTCGAGGCGTTGCGCGAAGCGGGTGTCACGACGCAGGCCGACCTCGCCCGCGGGCGTTGGCACGTCTTCCCGCTGCACGCCGGCACGCTGCCCAGCGCCGACGCCGCGATCGGCCGGATCGCCCGCTTCGCCGTTCCGCATCTGGAGGCCGCGACGCCGCGGCGGACCACGCGGCACGAGGTCGTCGTGCTCGGCGCGGGCATGTCGGGGCTGTGCATGCTGCGCACGCTGAAACAGGCCGGGATCCACGACGTGGTCGCGCTGGAGAAGCAGCCCGGGCTCGGCGGCACGTGGTGGGACAACCGCTACCCGGGCGCGCAGGTCGACGTGCCCGCGCCGGCCTATGCGTTCTCGTTCGCGCCGAATGCCGGATGGTCGCAGCGCTTCGCCGACGCCGCCGAGATCCACGCCTACCAGGAGGCGCTCGCCGCGCGCGAAGGCCTGCTCGGCCACCTGCGCCTTGGCACCGCGCTGGTCTCGGCCACCTGGGACGAGTCGGCCGCGCTGTGGCGCTTCCGCACGTCGAAGGGCGACATGCTCGAGTCGCGCTTCTTCGTGTGCAGCACGGGCCCACTGAGCCAACCGCGCTGGCCGGCGATCCCCGGGCTCGACGACTTCGCGGGCCAGACGTTGCACACCGCACGCTGGCCAGGCGACGACCGCATCGTCGACGGGAAACGCATCGGCGTGATCGGCACGGGCTCGACCGCGGTGCAGCTCATCCCGAAGCTCGCGGCGCGCGCAGCCCAGGTCAGCGTGTTCCAGCGCACCCCGAACTGGGTGCTGCCTCGGCTGGAGCGCCGTTATCGCTGGTTCGACCGCGGGCTGATGCGCGTCCCAGGCTACGCGCCGGCGGTGCGGCTGGCGTGGGCGGGTTTCCTCGAATGGGGTCGACGGGGTTTCGACGACGGCACCTTGGCGCGCCGACTGATGCTGTTCCTCGCGCGCTGGCAGCGCTCGCGCCAGTTGCGCGACGCCCCCGATGGCGAAGCGCTCGCCAGGGCCCTGACGCCGCCCTACCCGCTGGGCTGCAAACGCATCATCTACGCCAACGACTACTACCCCACGCTCGCGCAGCCGCACGTCGCGCTGGTCACCGAGGGCATCGCGCGCGTCACCGCGAGCGGCATCGTGACCGCCGACGGCCGCGAGCACGCGCTCGATGCGCTGGTCTGCGCCACGGGCTTCGAGACCGTGAACCTGCTCGAATCGATCACGATCACCGGGCGCGCGGGCCGGACGCTCGCCGAGGCCTGGCGCGATGGCCCGGTGGCCCTGCACGGCATCGGCGTCGCGGGCTTCCCGAACCTGTTCCTGATGCTGGGGCCGAACACCGCGACCGGCCACACCAGCACCCTGTTCTATATCGAAACCGCCGCGCGCCACGCGCTCGCCGTGATGCAGCGCGTCCGCGAACGCGGGGGGCGCTGGGCCGCCGTGAAGGCGGAAGCGATGGCGGCGCACGATGCGTCGCTACAGGCGCGCCTGCGCGACTCGGTATGGACGCAATGCCGCAGCTGGTACCGCATGGAGAACGGTCGCGTGGTGGCGATCTTCCCTGGCTTCACCCCGGAATACGTGCGGCAGGCCGGCACCCCGGCGCCAGCCGATTACGACTGGGGCTGAACGGATCGCCCACGGCGCGACTTCCGGCCTATCCCGCCGTGACGTCGCTTGGGAGAGCATGCCACTCCGCTCCCCTGGAACGCTCGCCATGCGCCATCACCCGCTTGCCGTCGCCCTCGCCGCCGCGTTGCTCGTGCTGATGCCTTTCGCCGCCAACGCGCAGGCAGCACCCGAGGACTCGCCGGCGCCGGCCGAAGCCGCCGCCGCGCCGCCGCTGGCCACGCTCGAAACGGTCGTCGTCACCGGCATCCAGCCCGGCCCCGGCCTGTGGCAGATCCGCAAGGGCGAAAACACGCTGTGGGTCATGGCCACGTTGAGCCCCTTGCCGAAGCGCATGCAATGGGAACCGCGCGAGCTCGACGCCCTGGTGGCGCGCGCCGACCGCGTCCTCACCGCGCCGGGCGTCGATGTCGACGCCGACATCGGCTTTTTCGGCAGCCTGCGGCTGTTGCCCACCGCGTTGCGTGCCCGTAACAACCCGGGCGACCAAACGCTCGCCGAGGTGCTACCGCCCGAACTGTATGCGCGCTGGGAGGCCCAGAAGGCGATCTACATGGGTCGCGACCGAGGCGTCGAGAGCCGTCGCCCGGTCTTCGCCGCGTACGAATTGATGGATGAAGCCCTCGGCGACCTCGACCTCAAGCGCGAGAACATCGTCTGGGATCGCGTGGAACGCGTCGCCAAGCGCAACGACCGCGACATCGTCCGCGTCGAGGTGACGATCAAGGTCGACGACCCGCGCGACGCGCTGCGGGAGTTCGAGCGCTCGGCCGTCGACGACATCGGCTGCATGGAAGCGACGCTTGCTCGCCTCGAGACGGACACCACGAACATGGTGGAACGCGCGAACGCCTGGGCCGTCGGCGACCTGCGCACGCTCGAGGACCTCCGCGTGGAGAGCGAGATCCGCGCCTGCGCCCTGGCCCTGCTCGGCACCGATGCCTTGAAGAAGCGTGGCTTCGACGACCTGCCGCGACGGGTCGTCGACCAATGGGTGCGGGTGGCGGAGGAAAGCCTCGCCGAGCATGCGACGACGGTGGCCGTCGCCGACTTCCAGGTGCTCACCAACGATGACGGCCTGCTGGCGGCGATGCGCGCGAAGGGCTACACGATCATTGCGCCGGGCGAGGAACCGCCGGCCGATGCGGTCGCCGAAGACGAGCCCGCCGAGGCCAGCGCCGCCGTCGAGGCGGTCGAACCCGCATCGAACTGAGCGGCCTCAGCCCTCGGCCAGCACCACCCGGTCACGGCCCGCGCGCTTGGCCGCGTAAGCCGCGGTATCCGCACGGGCGAGCAGGTCCGTGCCGCGGTCGCCGGGACGGAACGCCGCGACGCCGATCGACACGGTCACCGCCACACGCGGCACATCGACCAGCGGGGCTTCGGCCACGGACGCGCGCAGCCGCTCGGCGATCTCAAGCGCGTTCGACACGGGCGCGCCCGACAGCAGCACGATGAATTCCTCGCCGCCGAGGCGTGCAAGATGGTCGCTCTGCCGCAACGGACCGCGGACGCGCCGTGCGAAGGCGCGCAGCGCCTCATCGCCCACCGCGTGGCCGTGCGTGTCGTTGACCGCCTTGAAGTGGTCGAGGTCCAGCGCCAGCACCGAAACCATGCCGCCCTGCGCCTCGCAGCGCTCGGTCTCGCGAGCCAGCAGGCGGTCAAGTGCACGGCGGTTCAGTACGCCGGTGAGCGGGTCGGTCGCCGCCTCTTCCTCGACGGTCTGGAGGTGAAGCCGAAGCTGCTCGGCCAAGCGCGCGTTGGCCTGCTGCAGGCGGATGCCGTCGACGACGCGCTCGGCGATGCCTGGCAGGAAGACGAGTGCGAGAACGTGCATCACGGCCAAGCCGAACAGGATGGCGCCGTCCGGACCGCCACCAAGCAGCACGGAAAGCACGAGACCGAGCCACGTGCCGCCGATCTGCAGGCGCATCGCCGGCAGCGAGGTGATGTAGACGCCGATGGTCACCGCCACCACGCCGCAGAGCACGGCCGCGAGCCGGGCGTCCAAGGTCGTGTCCAGCCCCATCAGGAAGACCGGCAGCAGGCCCCAGCCGATGCCGTCAACGAAGGCGGACACCCACAGCCCGCGGCGATGTCCTTCCTGATCGAAGCCTGCGCCCCGCGCGCGATGACAGAGGACGAGGCTGAGCACCCAGCACAGCAGCGCGCCGGCGAACCACGACCACAGCGCGCTCGACGGCGCGTAGTCCCACGCCATCGCAGCAACCACGAGCCAGCCGGCCGGCGTCATCAGCAGCGCGCGGGCGAAGTCGCGCCCGAAATGCTCGAACGCGATCTGGCGAGTGGCGTCGTCGAGGGAGCCGGTCACCGCCGCAGTATGCCCGCGCCCGGGCGCACCGGCGTTGCCTGGATCGACGGCGGTTGCCGGGCCTTACCTAGGGCAAACCCCGATCTGGCAGTAGTCGGCCTGCTGCCGCTGGAGGTGCTTGCGCATCGTGTCACTGGTGCCGACGGGGTGCATGCGGCGGTAGACGAGCTGTTGGCCGACCACCACCTGCTGGGCAGCAACGAGATCGAGCACGGCATTGCCCGATTACCGCGCATGAAGGGTTACACCGGCCCGGTGAGCTGCGGTGCCTCAGCGATCGGGACAACGAACATCAAGCGCGGCATCAGCGCCAGGGGACCGCTTCAAGTCGAGGGGCATCCCAAGCCCAGGCCACGTCCGGGCAGCCCGCAAACGTGACCTAGCGCTCGGCCGCTCAGCCGCACTTGGAATAACCGCAGTTCAAGCAGGTCTGGCAGCCGTCCATCAGCACGAGGGCCTTGGTGTTGCACTTGCTGCACATCGTCGCCGACGGCGGGAAGCTGGTGCCGTCGCCGGTGATCGCGATATCGCCGCCCACCGTCGGGGCGGCGCTCACGTCAGGGTTTTTTTTTGAGCGGTTCTCGTACGCGGCGCGCTTCTCGGCGATCAGGGCGCGCTGCGCGTCGCTGATCTCCGGGTCGACGATCATGCCGATCGACTTCAAGTGCTGCTCGATGACGTCGCCGATCTCGGCGACGATCGAGGGCATGTAGACGCCGCCGGCCTTGAAATAGCCGCCACGCGGGTCGAACACGGCCTTCATCTCCTCGGCGAGGAAGGTCACGTCGCCGCCCTTGCGGAACACCGCGGAGGCGATCCGCGTGATGGCGACGATCCACTGGAAGTGCTCCATGTTCTTCGAGTTGATGAACAGCTCGAAGGGACGACGGAGTTCGTGCTCGGTGCCAGGGTTCAGCACGATGTCGTTGATCGTCACGTACAGCGCGTGCTCGAACAGCGGCGACTTGATCTTGTAGGTCGCGCCGACCAGCGTCTCCGGGCGCTCGACGCGCTCGTGCATCTGGATGATCTCGGCCGTCGGCAGCGGCGCGGGCGCAGCGGCGACGGGCGCAGCGGCGACGGGCGCGGGCGCGGGCGCCGGCGTGGCGGCCTTGTCGTCCGGCGTGGCGACGCTGTACGACTTGATTTTCTTGCTGATCTTGATGGCCATGCCGGCGCTCCTGCGGGTGGTGCCTGTTGCGTTGTCTGCTGCGGAATTCAGGGGTGACGCTTCCGGCCCCGCTCAGCGAGCGGGGGTTCCGGGCCGGGCGCCGCGATCAGCGGCGCGCGGTCTTCTTGGCGGCTTTCTTCGCGGCTTTCTTCGCGGCTTTCTTCGGGGCCGCCTTCTTCACCGCTTTCTTCGGCGCCGCCTTCTTGGCCGGAGCCTTCTTGGTGGCGGCCTTCTTCACCGGCGCCTTCTTCGCGGCCTTCTTGGCCGCGGGCTTGGCGGCCTTCTTGGCCGGGGCCGCCTTCTTCGCGGCCGGCTTGGCGCCGAGCTTGGCCTTCGCCGACTTCACCGCCGCGTCGACCGACTTCTTCGCCGCCGCGACCTTCTTCTTCGCGTTGCCGACGGCCTTCTTGACGGCCTTGCCGGCGGGCGACTTCTCGGCCTGCTTCAGCTTGGCCTTGGCGGCCTTCTCGACCTTGGCGACTTCGGCCTTGGCCTTCTTCACCATCGGCGCCGCCTTGGCTTTCGCCTGCTCGACGACTTCATTGGCTTTGTCGCTCACCGCTTCAACCGCCTGCGCGATCGTCGTGGTCACACCGTTGCCGTTGCTCATGGGAACACTCCAGTGGGGTGCTGCATCCGCGTGCCTTGGGGGCCGGTGCACGCTTGCCGGTTCGGGCCCACCTCGCCGGGGCGGGTCGGGCAGGCCTCGATCTCGAAGCACGAGCGCTCTGCCCAGGCCTTCGATTTGCCTGATGCGCTGACGGCCGAGGCCGTCAGCGGAACTTACCGCGAACCCTCAGAACTTGCCGTAGTAGCCTTCCTTCAACGCATCGAACAGATTGGCGGCGGTGTGCATCTCGCCGTCGTACTCGATCTGCTCGTTGCCCTTCACCTCGACCACGCTGCCGTCCTCGAGTTCGAAGCGGTAGGTGGTGTTCTCGAGGTCCTTCTCCTTCACCAACACGCCCTGGAAGGCGGCCGGGTTGAAGCGGAAGGTGGTGCAGCCCTTCAGGCCCTTCTCGTGGGCGTAGCGGTAGATGTCCTTGAAGTCCTCGTACGGGAAGTCCGTCGGGACGTTCGCCGTCTTGGAGATCGAGGAATCGATCCAGATCTGCGAGGCGGCCTGGATGTCCACGTGCCCCTTCGGCGAGATGTCGTCCGCGGCGATGAAGTAGTCCGGCAGCTTGGCTTCCGGATCATCGCTGTACGGCATCGCCTTCGGGTTCACCAGCTCACGGTAGGCCAGCAGCTCGAAGCTGTAGACGTCCACCTTCTCCTTCGACTTCTTGCCTTCGCGGATCACGTTGCGCGAGTAGTGGTGCGCGAACGAGGGCTCGATGCCGTTGGAGGCGTTGTTGGCCAGCGAGAGCGAGATGGTGCCGGTCGGCGCGATCGAGCTGTGGTGGGTGAAGCGGGCGCCGGTCTCGGCGAGCTTCTGCACCAGCTCCGGCGCCACGCCGGCGACGCGCTGCATGTAGCGGCTGTACTTGGCGTGCAGCAGGCGGCCCTTGATGGCATCGCCCACCTTGAAGCCGTCCTTCGCCATCTCCGGGCGCTTGCGCAGCATCTCGGCGGTGACGGTGAAGTCCTCGTCCATGATCGGAGCG
Organism: Lysobacteraceae bacterium; assembly: GCA_027483745.1. Next base: position 10,572 of record JAIXTZ010000154.1, on the reverse strand, counting down.
GGGCCCTTCTCCTCGGCCTGCGACAGCGCCACTTCCCAGCCGGCGACGGCCATCTCGCGGGAGACGGCTTCGGTGAACTCGCAGCTCTCCGGCGAGCCGTACTTCATGCGCAGCATGGTCATCGTCGAGCCGAGGCCGAGGAAGCCCATGCCGTGGCGGCGCTTGCGCATGATCTCGATGCGCTGCTGCTCGAGCGGCAGGCCGTTCACTTCGACCACGTTGTCGAGCATGCGGGTGAACACGCGCACGACTTCCTTGTATTCCTCCCAGTCGAAGCGCGCCTTGTCGGTGAACGGGTCGCGCACGAACTTGGTGAGGTTCACCGAGCCCAGCAGGCAGGCGCCGTAGGGCGGCAGCGGCTGCTCGCCGCAGGGGTTGGTCGCGCGGATCGCCTCGCAGAACCAGTTGTTGTTCATCTCATTGACGCGGTCGATGAGGATGAAGCCCGGCTCGGCGAAGTCGTAGGTGGACGTCATGATCATGTCCCACAGGCCGCGCGCCCGGGCGCGGCTGTAGACCCGGCACGCCACCATGCCGTCGTCGCGGCTCACGTAGCCCTTGCTGGTCGGCCAATCGCGCCAGATGACCTGGTTCGCGGCGGCGAGATCGATGTCGCCGACCTCCTTGTCGCTGATCGGGAACACCAGCGGCCACTCGGCGTCGCGGGCCACGGCGTCCATGAACTCGTCGGTGATCAGCAGCGAGAGGTTGAACTGGCGCAGGCGCCCGTCCTCGCGCTTGGCCTTGATGAATTCCTTGACGTCCGGATGGCTGATTTCGAACGTGCCCATCTGCGCGCCGCGGCGGCCGCCGGCCGACGAGACGGTGAAGCACATCTTGTCGTAGATATCCATGAAGCTCAGCGGACCCGAGGTGTAGGCGCCAGCGCCGGCCACGAAGGCGCCGCGCGGGCGCAGCGTCGAGAACTCGTAGCCGATGCCGCAGCCCGCCTTCAGCGTGAGGCCGGCTTCATGGACCTTCTCGAGGATGCCGTCCATCGAGTCGGGGATCGTGCCCGACACCGTGCAGTTGATCGTCGACGTCGCGGGCTTGTGCTCCAACGCACCGGCGTTGGACGTGATGCGGCCGGCGGGGATCACGCCGCGGCGCAGCGCCCAGAGGAAGCGCTCGTACCAGTACTTCTGCTTCTCGACGTTCGGCTCGGCGTCGGCCAGGGCCTTGGCGACGCGGCGGTAGGTGCCGTCGATATCCGCATCGACCGGCTCGCCCTTCTTGGTCTTCAGGCGGTACTTCTTGTCCCAGATGTCCCAGGACGCCGGCTGCATGGCGATCTCCACCGGGCCTTCCGTCTTGACCGCTTCCAGGCGAACCGTGCTCATTCCTCGTCTCTCCTCCGCCCGGGGGGCGTCGTTGTCGACCGGCTCGGCGCCGGGGCCTCGAAGACGGAAAGACGGCCGCCCTCGGCGCGATGCGCCGGCGGAACCCCGTTTTTCAGTCGACCTGCCCCATGACGAACCGTCCGGCCTGCGTCATCAGCTGTGTTCAAGCCCCAAAATCTTGGGGCCCCTCCCCGCCGGAACCCCAACATGTAGGGCCGGCGGAGAACAACGGTACGCCCGACCCCCAACCCTGTCAACGAATTTGAATGCCGCGGCGCGGCATCAGGATCGGTGGATTTTTCCGCTTCATTTTCAATCGCTTGCGGGAATTCACGCGATCCATACGGACGAAGCCGCACCCACCTCCGGCCCTTGCGGAAAGCGGCCGGAATCCGCATCTATCGTGCTCATCGAACCCTTCGAGGACCGCCTGCGAATGCGCCCCTTGCCCCTCCTCGCCTGCCTGCTTGCCACCGCCGTCGGCGGTGGCCTGATCGCCCGCGGCCTCGCCCCGGACCCGGTGCCCGCCGCCATCGCCAGCCCGGCCTCGCCGCCCGCCGCGGCGGCGGCCAGCAGCCCCGTCACCGCCGATACGCCCCGCAGCGTCTCCGCGCTGCCGGCCCTGCCCTCGCTGGCGCCGATGCTGGAAGGCGTGACCCCGGCGGTCGTCAACATCTACACGCGCCAAGTCGTCGAAGTGCAGAGCCCGCTGGCCGCCGACCCGTTCTTCCGCCGCTTCTTCGGCATGCCGGAAGGCCCGCAGCAGCGCGAGTCGCAATCGCTGGGCTCGGGCGTGATCGTCGATGCGCAGCGCGGCTACGTGCTCACCAACCACCACGTCGTCGACAACGCGACCGAAGTGAGCGTGCAGCTGCACGACGGCCGCACCGTGGAAGCCGAGTTCATCGGCAGCGATCCAGGCACCGACGTCGCGCTGATCCGCATCCCGGCCGAGAACCTGCGCGCGCTGCCGCTGGCGAACTCGCAGAGCCTGCGCGTCGGCGATTTCGTCGTGGCCGTGGGCAATCCCTTCGGCCTCGGCCAGACCGTCACCTCGGGCATCGTCTCCGCCGTCGGCCGCAGCGGCCTGACCGGCCTCGGCTTCCAGGATTTCATCCAGACGGATGCGTCCATCAACCCGGGCAACTCCGGCGGCGCGCTGGTCAACCTGCGCGGCGAGCTCGTGGGCATCAACACCGCCAGCTTCAATCCGCGCGGCAGCGCGGCGGGCAACATCGGCCTCGGCTTCGCCATCCCCGCCAACCTGGCGCACGAGGTGATGCGGCAGCTGCTCGTCTACGGCGAGGTGAAGCGCGGCTCGCTGGGCCTCGAGCTCGTCGACCTGACGCCGCGTTTCGCGCAGGAGCTGGGCCTCGACGCGACCGTGCGCGGCGCCATCGTCACCCGCGTTTACCGCAACGCCCCGGGCGAGGCCGCGGGCCTGCGGCCCGGTGACGTCGTCACCGCCATCAATGGCCAGCGCGTCGACAGCGCGCAGGCGCTGCGCAATGCCGAAGGCCTGCTGCCGGTGAACGAAGCGGCGGCGCTCGACGTGCGCCGCGGCGCGCAGGCGCTGAAGCTCTCGGCCACCTTGCGCGAACAGCCCAAGCAACTGCCGGGCGCCGACATCGACGTGCGTCTGGGCGGTGCCACGCTGGGCGAGTTGGCCGAAAAATTCCGCCGCGGCGGCCTTGCCGGTGTCGCGGTGGTGAACGTGGCTCCGGACTCCCGCGCGGGCCAGAACGGCCTGATGCCCGGCGACCGGATCTACGGCGTCAACGGCCGTCGCGTCGACGACCTGCCCGCGTTGCGCAGCGCGCTGGCGCAGCCGCCGGCGCGGCTGATCCTGCGCGTGCAGCGTGGCGCCCAGCAGGGCGACCTCGAACTGCGCTGAGCGGGCGGCCAAGAGCGGGCCTCGCCTTACCGCGAGGCCCGGCTTCACGCCATCTGGAGGACAATGCGCGGATGACGACCATCCGCGCCATCAGCTTCGACCTCGACGACACCCTGTGGCCGATCTGGCCGGTGATCGAGCGCGCCGAAGCCGCCCTGCACGCCTACCTCGACGCCCACTGCCCGCGCACCGCCGCGGCCTTTCCGCTGCCGCGCATGCGCGCGCTGCGCGAACAGGTGGCGCACGAGCACCCGCACCTCGCCCACGACTTCACCGCGCAGCGCCTGATCTGCCTCGAGCGCGCCCTGACGGAGGGCGGCGAAGACCTCGCCCACGCCCGCCCGGCCTTCGAGGCGCTGTACCTCGAGCGCAACCGCGTGACGTTCTACGACGACGCGCTCCCGGCGCTCGACGCCCTCGGCGCGCGCTTCCTCCTCGCCTCGCTGACGAACGGCAACGCCGACCTGCAGCGCATCGGCATCGCCGAGCGCTTCGCGGTGCGCGTGGCGGCCCGCGAGATGGGCATGGCGAAGCCCGAGCGAGGCATCTTCGAACACACGGTGCGCGCGCTCGACGTGGCCCACGCCGAGGTGCTGCACGTCGGCGACGACCCGTGGCTGGATGTGGAGGGCGCCGCGCGCGCCGGGCTGCGCACTTGCTGGGTGAACCGGCACGGCGCCGCGTGGCCGGCCGAGCTGCCGCCGCCGGATCTCGAAGTGGCCACGCTGGACGCGCTGGTGGCGGCGTTGGAGGGCCAAGGCGACGAGCGAGCGCATCGCCCCGTGGCGTTGGGCTGATCGCTCAGTCCTGCCGGATCCAGCGCCACAAGGTGGCGAGGTTGGGCGGCTTGCCTTGCACCAGCAAGCCGATCCGGAACAAGCGCCCTGCCGCAGCAAGCGTGAGGCACGCCGCACCGAGCCCCAAGGCCATCGACAGGGCGACTTGCCACACCGGCACGTCCGCACCGATCGCCAGTCGCAACGGCATGATCGCGGTAGACATGGGCGGAAACAGGCTGAGCACCGTCGCTGCGGCGCTGTCGGGCCGCAGGACCATCGGCGTGGCCGCGAAGATCGGCACGAGCATGAGAAGCATCACCGGTGCGAACAGCGTTCCCGCGTCCCTGGGATCGCTGACCACCGCGCCGATCGCGGCAAGGATCGGGCCGTAGATCAGGGAGCCCAGCATCGCGAAAGCGACGATCACGAGCAGGCTCGAGGTCTCGACGAGGTCCAGGGCGCCTACGGCCGAAAGCGCGGCGCCACCCGCCAGCATCGTGATGCCGACCGTCACCAGCACTACGCCACAGGCGCCGAGCAGCTTTCCGGCCAGCAACTGTGTCGTCGATACGGCCGCGAGCAGCAGCTCGATGACGCGGCTGGACTTCTCTTCGAGCGTCGATGCCAACAGGAGTTGCGAGCCGGACACGATCGCGATCACAAGGCCCCCGACGAACATCATGGGCACCAGCATCGCCAGCACACCGCCGCCCAAGCGCCCGCCCGGGCGGCGCACACGCTCCGGCAGCGGCGAGTCGATCCGGGCCAAGGCCTGACGCACCTCGGTATCGCGGACCACCTGGCCCTGCCGCGTCGCGACGACCACCATGCGCAACGCCTCGGATAGGGGCTCGACCGCTCGGTCATCGATGTGGTCGAGCAGCACCCAGCGGAAAGGCTCGCGTTGCGACGGCGCCAGAGCATCCGGCGCGACGATGACGAGCCCGACGGGGCTTCGGAAGCCACGGGCGCGTGACACGCGGCGAATGGCGTCTTCCGCCGTCATCGTGGACGGCAGCACGTCGACGTCCACGGAGAACCGCAGCGGCATTCCCGCTGCGACGACCGCCTCCTGGCGGCGTCGGCGATCCCGGGATGACTCGCCCGGCAGTGCCGCGGCGTCGGACTCGGCCATCATCCGCGCGGCCTCTTCGCCTTGGAGAGTCCAGATGGCCTCCCGCAGTCCGTCATCGAGGGCCGGAGCGACACGCCCGGTCGGATCCAAGACCCAGAGCGTGCCCTGGATCGGCGAGTCCACGCCGCCCTGGGGACGCGCGAAGAAAAGGACCACCAGCACGATGCCCACGGCAGGCAGCATGGATTGGACGACGAATCCCGCACTGCGGACGACGGCGAGGAAATCGCGGCGCGCGACCAGGAGAATTCGTCGCAGGGCCTCGCTCATCGGCCACTCCCGACGGTTCCCGACGCCCCCGCGATGCGGACGAAGATCTCCTCAAGCCCCGGCCGCACGACTTCGAGTCGCGCCGGCGCCAGCCGAGCGGCCACGGACTGCACCGTGGCGGCGACGGGCGCGTCCACCGCGAGGGCCAGCCGCCACGTCGGCCCGTCCCCGCGCTCGATCTGCCCGAGCCCGGGGACCGCGCTGAGAAGGCCCGGCACATCGGCCGCGCCATCGAGCGGCTCGAAGGCCAATGCGGTGGGTTGGGCCCGGTTTCGAATGGCGGCGATCGGATCGTCGAGCACCTTTCGGCCCTCGTGGATCATCACGATGTGCTCGCAGAGCACTTCGGCGTGGTGCATCTGGTGCGTCGAGAACAGCAGCGTCGTACCACGCCGGCGTTGCTCGAGGAAGAGCTCGCGCATGGCGCGCACGCCCACCGGATCAAGACCGCTGAACGGCTCGTCGAGGACCAGGAGTTCCGGCTCGTGGATCACCGCGGCAATGAACTGGACCTTCTGCTGCATTCCCTTGGAGAGGTCTTCGCAACGCTTGCCCGCGGCATCCCCCAGTCCAACCCGCTCGAGCCAGTCGAGCACCCGGCGACTCACGTCCTTGCCGCGAAGTCCCTTGATCTTCGCCATGAAGACGAGGAAGTCGTCCACACGCATCTTCTTGTAGACGCCGCGCTCCTCGGGCAGGTAGCCGATGCGGTCCTTCGCAGCCAGCGCGGACGACTCGCCGAGCACGGCGATCCTCCCGCGATCGGGCAGAAGCATCGAGAGCAGCATGCGCAAGGTCGTCGTCTTGCCGGCCCCATTTGGGCCGATGAAGCCGCAAAGTTCCCCTTGCGGAACGCGGAGATCGAAATCCTGGACGACCCGTCGATCGCCGAAAGCCTTGTCGACGCCTTCCATGTCGATGGCCCATGCCATGCCGAGTGCTCCATTCCGGGCGCCCCAGCGTAGCCCAAGGCCCGGGCGCCGACACCCCGGACTTGCCGCGCCGCGACAAGCCGCGACCAGCGAACCCGCTAAGCTCGGCTGATCCCCGCTCCACTTCGCGTCGATTCCGCCACCCATGTCGCTTCCCACCTGCTTCGTCCCGGCCGATGCCCCGGCCCTGCCACTCCATCTCGTCGACGCCGCGCGCTTCCCGGCGTGGAAGGCCGCCCAGCCCGCTGCCGCGCAGGCCTGGATCGACGCCCATGGCTTCAAGGGCGATGCGCTCACCCAGCTGGTGCTCCCCGGCACCGACGGCTCGCCGGCAGCCGCGGTGGCCGGCATCGGCGACCCGCAGGACCCGGCCAGCCTCGGCCACCTGCCGTCGATGCTGCCCCCGATCGCCTTCCGCATCGCCGACGACAGCCCGGTGGGCGTGCCGCCCGACCGCGCCCTGCTCGGCTGGGGCCTCGGCGCCTACAAGTTCGCCCGCTACCTGAAGTCGGTGAAGCCGACCGCGAAGCTCGCCGTCGATGCGGCATCGCAGCCCGAGGCGCTGGCCCTGCTGGCCGCGTCGATCCTGACGCGCGACCTCGTCAACACGCCGACCGAACACATGGGCCCGGACGACCTCGAGGCCACGGTGCAGGCGCTGGCGACGACGCACGCGGCTGGCTTCCGCAGCGTCCGCGGGCCGGAGCTGCTGGCCCAGAACTTCCCGGCCATCCACGCCGTGGGCCGCGCCAGCCATCGCGCCCCGCGGCTGATCGAGCTGACGCACGGCGACGCGTCGTTGCCGCACCTCGTGATCGTCGGCAAGGGCGTGTGTTTCGACACCGGTGGCCTCGACGTCAAGCCGCCGGACGGCATGCGCAACATGAAGAAGGACATGGGCGGCGCCGCGCACGCGATCGCGCTGGCCCGCCTCGTGCTCGAACGCGCGCTGCCGGTGCGCCTCACCCTGCTCGTCCCGGCGGTGGAGAACGCGCTCGGCCCCGACGCCTACCGCCCCGGCGAAGTGATCGCCACGCGCGCGGGCTTGAGCGTCGAGATCGACAACACCGATGCCGAAGGCCGCGTCATCCTCTGCGATGCGCTCACCTACGCGGCCGAGCAGTCGCCGGCCCTGGTGATGGACTTCGCCACGCTCACCGGCGCGGCGCGTATCGCGCTGGGCCCGGACCTGCCGGCGCTGTTCTGCAACCGCGACGAGCTGGCCACGAGCTACCTCGATGCCGGCGCCGAGCAGCGCGACCCGCTGTGGCGCATGCCGCTGTGGCGGCCGTACCACAGCTACCTGAAATCCGGCATCGCCGACATGGCGAACTCCGGGGCGTCGCGGATGGCGGGATGTGTGACGGCCGCCCTCTATCTCGAGCGGTTCATCCCCGATGCTCAGCCGTGGACGCATGTCGACGTGTATTCCTGGAACGACGCCGACCGTCCGGGCAAGCCCGCCGGGGGGGAGGCCCAGGGCCTGCGCGCCGCATGGTGCTTCCTGAAACGCCGGTTCGCCCCCTAAGCTGCACCCACCTCGCCAGGACGGAGCCCGCCATGCACGTGCAGAAGATGCTCGAACAGGCCCACCAGTTGCCGTCGATCCCGAAGGTGGTGCAGGAGCTTCTGCGCGACTTCGACGATCCGAACGTCGACGCCGGGAAGATCGCCGCCAAGCTGCAGCTGGACCAGGCGCTCACCGCCAAGGTGCTTCGCCTGGCGAACTCCTCCTTCTACGGCGGAACGCGCAAGGTCAGCTCGGTCAACGATGCGGTGGTGCTGCTCGGCGTCGATTCGCTGCGGACGATGGTGGCCGCCGGCGGCGTGGTGGCCGCCTTCAAGGCCCCCGAGGGCTTCGACCTGCGCGCCTTCTGGCGCAAGAGCTTCATGGTGGCGGGCCTGTGCCGCTGGCTGGTGAAGCGCGGCAAGCTGCGCAGCCTCAACGCCGAAACCGCCTTTACCGCCGGCCTGCTGCATGACGTGGGCAACCTCCTGATGCACGCCCTCGACGGCGAGCGCATGCGCGAGGTCGATGCCGCGGTCGCCGCCGGTGCGCCGCGCGGCGACACGGAACAGATGATCCTCGGCTACACCTCGGTGGAAATCGGTGGTGCGCTCGCCAGCCATTGGCATTTCCCCGATGCACTCTGCGAGGCGGTGGTGAACCAGGCGGCACCGATGGCCGCGCGGGTGCCCAATGAGTACGCCGGCCTGGTGCACGTCGCCCGGGCCTGCCACCTGCTCGTCATCGGCAAGCAGCCGCTCGATCGCCTCTTCTCGAGCGCCGCGGCGCCGGTCGCCTCGTGGCTGGAGCTGGAGCAGGAGACGCTGGAGGAACACTGGGACGAGGTCGCCGCCATCGGCAACGACATGGACGCCCTGCTCGACTGACCGCCCGCTGCCGCGCTGGGCGGGCGCCGCTCAGGCGGGATACCGCCCCAGCGTGACCCGGTCGCGGCCTTCGAGGTCGCGTTCCGTCCCGATGTCGATGAAGCCTGCCGCGTCGAAGAGCGCGCGCACCGCCGCGCCCTGCTGCCAGCCGTGCTCGACCAGCAGCCATCCGCCAGGCCGAAGGTGTGCCGGGGCGTCGCGCACGATGAGCCGCAGGTCGTCGAGGCCGTCAGCACCCGAGGCCAAGGCACTGCGCGGCTCGAAGCGCAGATCGCCTTCGGCGAGATGCGGATCGTCGGCTTCGATGTAGGGCGGGTTGCTGGCGATGAGGTCGAACGACTCGCCGGCGACCGGCGCGAACCACGCACCTTCGCGCACCTCGACGCGTGCCGCGAGGCCGAGCCGCTGGGCATTGCGGCGCGCCACCGCGACGGCCCCCGGGCTCAGGTCAACCGCCACGACGTTCGCCCGCGGCCGCTCGGTCGCCAGCGCCAGCGCGATCGCGCCGGTGCCGGTGCCGAGGTCAACCAGGCGAAGCGGCCGATCCTTCGGCAGCCGCGCCAGCGCCTGCTCCACGAGGCACTCGGTGTCGGCGCGCGGGATCAGCGTGTCCGGCGTGACCTCGAGGTCGAAGCGCCAGAAGCCCCGCTGGCCGACGAGATAGGCCACCGGCTCGCCGGCACGACGCCGCTCGACCAAGGCCTCGAAACGCAGGGCAGCCGCGTCGTCGAGCGGATCATCGGCATGCGTGAACAGCCAGGTGCGGTCCTTGCCCAACGCGTGCGCGAGCAGGAGTTCGGCCTCGGCGCGGGCCTCGGCAGCGTCACGAGCACCATCCGCCGCCAGCGCGACTCCCGCCGAACGCAGCGCAGCGCCGACGCTCAGGACCATCCGCCCAACGCGCGCACGAGCTGCACCCCGCAGGCACCGACGAAACCGCACAGGAAGCTCAGATAGGCCCCGCGCAGGTAACGGTACTTGTGGTGCGAGAGGTACCAGCCCAGCGAATAGACGTCCTTCGCCATCGTCGCGTAGACGCTGCCGTCGGGCTTGAGCGAACGCTCGATCTCGTCGAGGAAGCGATCCTTGGTCAGTTCCGCGAAGTGGCCGAAGAACAGCAGGTTGAACTGCGGCGGCAGCGGCGCATCGGGGCTGGGCAGGCGCAACGGCCGGTACTTCGGCAGCACGGCCAGCACGGCGAGGAACAGCGCCAGCAGGGTGAACACCGCCAGCACCATCATCGCGTGGCGCAGCTCGGGGTCGTTGAGGCGCGCCAGGCTGAGCGTCAGCACCACGGACGAAACGGTGATGACGATGTTGGCCTTGGTGTCGGCCATCGCCGAGAGGTGCACGTGGTGCTGCTGCGTCGTGCGCAGCAGGTTGTCGCTGGTGTTGCGTTCCGGAATGCCCTGGAATCGGGCCCGGTCATCGTTCTGCGGCTGCATCGTCCCCTCCCCCGGTCGGACGGAGGGGATGATAGCGGGCGGCCTACCCCGCCCGCGCTCAGGCCGTCTCGGGCGCACCCACCGGCGCGGCGGCGGCCGGCGCGCTGTGGCGGATCAGGTGGTCGAAGGCCGACAGCGCCGCCGTCGAACCGCCACCCATCGCGACGACGATCTGCTTGTAGGGCCCGGTCGTCGCATCGCCGGCGGCGAACACGCCCGCCAACGAGGTGTGGCCCTTGTCGTCGGTGACGATCTCGCCGCGCGGCGTGAGTTCGATCGCGCCCTTCAGCCACTCGGTGTTCGGCAGCAGGCCGATCTGCACGAAGACGCCTTCGAGGTCGACGCGCTTCGACTCACCGATGCCGCGGTCGGTGTAAACGAGG
>JAIXTZ010000355.1 GCA_027483745.1 Lysobacteraceae bacterium | reverse complement strand
CGGTTCGGTGGCGATCTCCTCGACGACGAAGTCCTCTGGCGAGGCCTTGATGCGGGCGGCGAACAGCGGCGCGCCGAACGGCGAGGCGCTCACGCGCGCTCCAGCAGCACGACGGCCATGGCGGCAAGGCCTTCCTCGCGACCGGTGAAGCCGAGCTTCTCCGTCGTCGTGGCCTTCACCGAAACGGCGTCGAGGGCCACGCCCAGATCCGTCGCCAGCGTTTCGCGGATGGCCTGCGCATGCGGGCCGACCTTGGGACGCTCGCCAACGACGGTGGCGTCGACGTTGCCGATGTGCCAACCGCGCTCGGCCGCCAAGGCGACGCAATGCACGAGGAAGCGCCGCGAGTCCGCGCCCTTCCACTGCGGGTCGGAGGGCGGGAAATGCTTGCCGATGTCGCCGAGCGCCAACGCGCCGAGGATGGCGTCGCACAGCGCGTGGATCAGCACGTCGCCGTCGGAGTGGGCGACGATGCCCCGCGTGTGCGGCACGCGGACGCCGCCGAGGACGACGTGGTCGCCGGGGCCGAAGGCATGGACGTCATAGCCCTGCCCGATGCGGATGTTCGCCATGCTTGCTTCGCCTCAGGCGCGTCCGTCGCCCATGCGACGGAGGATGGATTCGGCCACGGCCAGATCGGCGGGCGTGGTGATTTTCAGGTTGTCCTCGCTGCCTTCGACCAGCAGCGGCTTGAGGCCAAGGCGCTCGATGGCCATGGCCTCGTCGGTGGCGACGACGCCCGCGCGCTCGGCGGATTCCAGCGCGCGCACGAGGCTGTCGCGGCGGAAGGCCTGCGGCGTGAGCGCCCGCCACATGGAACCGCGAGGCACCGTGGCCTCGACGCGACCGTCGTCGCCGGCCCGCTTCAGCGTGTCGCGCACCGGTGCCGCGAGCAGCGCGCCGACCGGATCGGTCTTCAAGGCAGCGAACAAACGGGAGAGATCGAGCGCCTTCACGCACGGCCGGGCCGCATCATGCACCAGCACCCAGTCGTCGGCCGTCACCGAAGCCGGCAGGGCGCGCAGGCCGGCGAGCACGGAATCGGCACGCTCGCCGCCACCGAGGCAGGTCAGCACCGGCTTGCCTTCGAGCTCGCGCCAGCCCCGCCAGTGCGGATCGTTCGCCGACAGCGCCACCATGACGCCACTGATCGACGGGTGCGCCAGCAGCGCGCGCAGGGTGTGTTCGATCAATGGGCGGCCGAGCAGGTCGAGGTACTGCTTCGGGATCTCGCCGCCGAAGCGCGCGCCGCGCCCGGCGGCGGGCACCACCACCCAACTCATCCGCCGGACTCGTCGGTGGCCGGTGCCGGCTTCTCGCCTTCCACCACGCGGTAGAAGGTCTCGCCGGGCTTGATCATGCCGAGCTCGGCGCGGGCGCGATCCTCGACGGCCGCTTCGCCGGATTTCAGCTCGGCGACGTCGGCGGCGAGCGCCTGGTTGCGCTGTTCGAGCTTGGCGTTCTCGGCCTGCTGCGCGGCGACGCGGGCCTGCAGTTCCGCCAGCTGCACGCGACCGCCCTCGCCGCGCTCGAGCTGCCACAGCAGCGCGACGGCAACGAGCGCGAGGACGACGTGCGGCAGCCAGCGGCGGATCACTGCGCGGTCAGCGCTTCAGGCGGGCGAAGGCGCCGCGGCCGGCGTAGCCCGCGGCCGAGCCGAGCGCTTCCTCGATGCGCAGCAGCTGGTTGTACTTCGCCACGCGATCCGAGCGGCACAGCGAGCCGGTCTTGATCTGGGTGGCCGTCGTGGCCACCGCGATGTCGGCGATCGTCGTGTCTTCCGTCTCGCCGGAGCGATGCGAGATGACCTGGCTGTAACCAGCGGCCTCAGCCATGGCGATGGCGGCGAGCGTTTCGGTCAGCGTGCCGATCTGGTTCACCTTGATCAGGATCGAGTTCGCCACGCCCTGGTCGATGCCCTGCTTGAGGATCTTCGGGTTGGTGACGAAAAGGTCGTCGCCGACCAACTGCACGTTGCCGCCGATGGCCTTGGTGAGCTGCGCCCAACCGTCCCAGTCGTGCTCGGACATGCCGTCCTCGATCGTGATGATCGGGTACTGGCGCGACCAGCCGGCGAGGAAATCGACGAACTGCTCGGTCGAGAGGCGCTTGCCCTCGCCCACGAGGTTGTACTTGCCGTTCTCGAAGAACTCCGAACTGGCGACGTCGAGGCCCAGCATGACGTCCTCGCCAGCGCGGTAGCCGGCCTTGCCGATGGCTTCGAGGATGACCTCGATGGCTTCCTCGTTCGACTTCAGGTCCGGCGCGAAGCCGCCTTCGTCGCCCACGGCGGTGGACAGGCCGCGCCCCTTCAGCACCGACTTCAGCGCGTGGAAGATCTCGGTGCCGGCGCGCAGCGCTTCGGCGAAGCGGTCGAAGCCGACCGGCAGCACCATGAACTCCTGCATGTCGACGTTGTTGTCGGCATGCGCACCACCATTGATGATGTTCATCATCGGCACCGGCAGCACCGGCGTGCGTCCGCCGGCGAGGTGCTTCCACAGCGGCAGGCCGCGCGAAGCCGCCACGGCGTGCGCGGCCGCCATCGAGACGCCGAGCAGCGCGTTCGCGCCGAGGGTGCCTTTGTTCTCGCTGCCATCCAGCGCGATCAGCTTGCCGTCGAGGCCGGCCTGGTCGGCGGCGTCGAAGCCCTTCAGCGCGGACGCAATCGTCGTGTTGACGTTGCCCACGGCCTTGGTCACGCCCTTGCCGAGGTAACGGCTCTTGTCACCGTCACGCAGCTCCACCGCCTCCTTGGTGCCGGTCGACGCGCCCGAGGGCACGGCGGCACGACCGGTGTGGCCGCTGGCCAGCGTGACTTCGGCTTCAAGCGTGGGGTTGCCGCGGGAATCGAGGATCTCGCGGGCGTGGACGCGGGTGATGGCAGTCGTCATGGGCAGGAAAGAGTCGGGAGGAAAGGGATGGATGAGGCCGGGGCCGGTCAGAGCAGCGAGGCGTCGCGGGCGAGCGCCCGCTTGGCGACCTGGTCGATCTCGACCAGCGTTTCCAGCAGCGCCTTCATCTTGCCCAACGGCCAGGCGTTCGGGCCATCGGAGAGCGCTTTCTCCGGGTCCGGATGCGTCTCGGCGAAGAGGCCGGCCACGCCCACGGCCACGGCCGCACGCGACAGCACCGGCACGAACTCGCGCTGGCCACCGGAGCGACCGTCGAGGCCGCCCGGCTGCTGCACCGAATGCGTCGCGTCGAACACCACCGGGCAGCCGGTGTCGCGCATCACCGCAAGGCTGCGCATGTCGGAGACGAGGTTGTTGTAGCCGAAGCTGGCGCCGCGCTCGCAGGCCATGATCTGGTTGTTGCCGGTGGCGAGCGCCTTGGCGGTGACGTGCTTCATCTCCCAGGGCGAGAGGAACTGGCCCTTCTTGATGTTCACCGGCTTGCCGGCGCGCGCGACCTTCTGGATGAAATCGGTCTGGCGGCACAGGAAGGCCGGGGTCTGCAGCACGTCGACGACCGAGGCGACCTCGTCCATCGGCGTGTACTCGTGCACGTCGGTGAGCACCGGCACGCCGACCTGGCGCTTCACCTCGGCCAGCACCTTCAGGCCGCCTTCCATGCCGGGGCCGCGGAAGCTCGTCGACGAGGTGCGGTTGGCCTTGTCGAAGCTCGACTTGAAGATGAAGGGCATGCCGAGCGCCGAGGTGATTTCCTTCAGCCGTCCAGCGACCTCGATCTGCAGTTCCATCGACTCGATCACGCAGGGGCCGGCGATCAGGAACAGGGGCTGGTCCAGCCCGACCTTGAATCCACAGAGATCCATCAGCTCGCTTCCTTCAGCAGTTTTCCGCCGGCCTTGTGCTCGCGCGCGGCGCGGATGAAGCCCACGAACAGCGGGTGGCCGTCGCGCGGCGTCGAGGTGAACTCGGGGTGGGCCTGGCAGGCCAGGAACCACGGGTGCTCGGACTGCGGCAGCTCGACCATCTCGACCAGCAGGTCGTCCATCGACTTGGCGGCGATGACGAGACCGGCGTCCTCGAGCTGCGTGCGGTAGCGGTTGTTGAACTCGTAGCGGTGGCGATGGCGCTCGCCGACCACGTCCTTGCCGTACAGGCGATGCGCCAGCGTGCCGTGCTTCAGGCGCTGTTCCTGAAGGCCGAGGCGCATGGTGCCGCCGAGATCGGAGTTCTCGTCGCGCTTCTCGACCTCGCCGGTGGCGGTGCGCCATTCGGTGATCAGGCCGATCACCGGATGCGCGGCCTTGCGGTCGTTCTCCGTGGTGTTGGCCCCGGCCAGGCCGGCCTTGTGGCGGGCCACGTCGACCACGGCGGCCTGCATGCCGTAGCAGATGCCGAAATACGGGATGCGGTTCTCGCGGGCGTGCTTGGCGGTGGCCACCTTGCCCTCGAAGCCGCGGTCGCCGAAGCCACCTGGCACGAGGATGGCATCGACGCCGGCGAGAACGCCGGTGCCCTCGGCCTCGACCTGCTCGGACTCGAGCCACTTCAGCGTCACCTTGGTGCGCTGGCGCAGGCCGCCGTGCTTCAGGGCCTCGGCCAACGACTTGTAGGCGTCCTGGTGGTCGACGTACTTGCCGACGATCGCCACGGTGACCGCGTCGACCGGGTGTTCCATCGCGTCGACGACGGCGTTCCACTCGCCGAGGTCGGCCGGCTTCACCTTGGCCTCGAGGCGCAGGCGCTCGACGACGATCTGGTCGAGGCCCTGCTGGTGCAGCCAGCCCGGGATCTTGTAGATGTTGTCGAGGTCGACCGCCGAGATGACGGCGTTCTCCGGCACGTTGGTGAACAGCGCGATCTTGCGGCGCTCGCCGTCCGGCAGCGGCTGCTCGGAGCGGCACAGCAGCACGTCGGGCTGGATGCCGATCGAACGTAACTCCTTGACCGAGTGCTGGGTGGGCTTCGTCTTCAACTCGCCCGCCGCCGCGATGAACGGCACGAGGGTGAGGTGCATGAAGATGGCCTTGTCCGGGCCGCGCTCGGTGCGGATCTGGCGGATGGCCTCCAGGAAGGGCAGCGACTCGATGTCGCCGACCGTGCCGCCGATCTCGACGAGGCCGACGTCGAAGCCTTCCGTCGCGGCGTCGATGCAGCGCTTGATCTCGTCGGTGATGTGCGGGATGACCTGAACCGTCGCGCCGAGGTAGTCACCGCGGCGTTCCTTGCGGATCACTTCCTCGTAGATGCGGCCGGTGGTGATCGAGTTCTTCCGCGTCAGGTGCGTGCGGATGAAGCGCTCGTAGTGGCCGAGGTCGAGGTCGGTCTCGGCACCGTCGTCGGTGACGTAGACCTCGCCGTGCTGGAACGGGCTCATGGTGCCCGGGTCCACGTTGATGTAGGGGTCCAGCTTCATCATCGTCACGCGCAGGCCGCGCGCTTCGAGGATGGCCGCGAGCGAAGCCGCCGCGATGCCCTTGCCAAGCGAGGACACCACGCCGCCGGTCACGAAGATCAGGGGAGTCATGGGAGTAAACCGCGTGAAAGCGGCATTTTACCGGCTCGGCGCCCGGAGCGCGAACCCGCCCGCTCAGCCGGGGTTCCGCTAGGCTATGCGGCCCGCCCTGCCGCCACCCGCGGCCGCGCCGACTCCGTGGAACCCCGCCCCGAATGAGCACCCGCTACAACGCCGCCGACATCGAAGTCCTCTCCGGCCTCGACCCCGTCAAGCGCCGCCCCGGCATGTACACCGACACCACGCGCCCGAACCACCTGGCGCAGGAGGTCATCGACAACGCCGTGGACGAGGCCCTGGCCGGCCATGCGAAGAAGGTCGAAGTGACGCTCTGGGCCGACGGCAGCTGCGAGGTGAACGACGATGGCCGCGGCATGCCGGTGGACATCCACCCGGAGGAGAAGATCCCCGGCGTCGAGCTGATCCTCACGCGCCTGCACGCGGGCGGCAAGTTCAGCGGCAAGAATTACGCTTTCTCCGGCGGCCTGCACGGCGTCGGCGTCTCGGTGGTGAACGCGCTGTCCACCAAGGTGGTCGTGCAGATCCGCCGCGACGGCAGCGAGTACCGGATGGAGTTCCGCGACGGCGACCGCTTCTCGCCGCTGGAGACCATCGGCACCGTGGCCAAGCGCAACACCGGCACGCGGGTGCGCTTCTGGGCCGACCCGAAGTACTTCGACACGCCGAAGTACAACCTGCGCCACCTGCGCCACCTGCTGCGGGCCAAGGCCGTGCTCTGCCCCGGACTGAAGGTGACCCTGTACGACGAGGCCACCGCCGAGCGCAACGAGTGGTACTACGAGGACGGCCTGCGCGATTACCTGAAGGGCGAACTGGCGGCCCGCGGCGGGGAGCCGGACTGGCTGCCGGCCGATCTGTTCGTCGGCAAGCTGGCCAAGGAAGGCGAGATCGCCGAATGGGCCCTGTGCTGGACCGCCGAAGGCGAGTGCCCGCAGGAGAGCTACGTCAACCTGATCCCCACCGCGCAGCACGGCACCCACGTGAACGGCCTGCGTTCGGGCATCACCGATGCGCTGCGCGAGTTCTGCGACTTCCGCAACCTGCTGCCGCGTGGCGTGAAGCTGGCCCCCGAGGACGTCTGGGACCGCGCCAGCTTCATCCTGTCCTTGAAGATGGGCGACCCGCAGTTCAGCGGCCAGACCAAGGAGCGCCTCTCCTCGCGGCAGGCCGCGGCCTTCGTCGAGGGCGCGGCCCACGACGCTTTCTCGCTGTGGCTGAACCAGCACGTCGAGCAGGGCGAGGCCATCGCGCAGATGGCCATCGCCCGCGCGCAGGCCCGCCTCAAGACCGAGAAGCAGGTGGTCCGCAAGAAGATCACGCAGGGCCCCGCCCTGCCGGGCAAGCTGGCCGACTGCATCCTCCAGGACCTCGGCCGCACCGAACTCTTCCTCGTCGAGGGTGATTCGGCCGGCGGCAGCGCCAAGCAGGCCCGCGACAAGGACTTCCAGGCCATCCTGCCGCTGCGCGGCAAGATCCTGAACACGTGGGAGGTCGAGTCGGGCTCGGTGCTCGGTTCGCAGGAAGTGCACGATCTCGCGGTGGCCATCGGCTGCGACCCCGGCCACGACAACATCGACGGCCTGCGCTACGGCAAGGTGGTGATCCTCGCCGATGCGGACTCGGACGGCCTGCACATCGCCACCCTGCTCTCGGCGCTGTTCCTCAAGCATTTCCCGGCGCTGGTGCGCGCCGGCCATGTCTTCGTGGCGATGCCGCCGCTGTTCCGCGTCGACGTGGGCAAGCAGGTGTTCTACGCGCTCGACGAGGAGGAGAAGCGCCTGCTGCTGGAGAAGATC
Source organism: Lysobacteraceae bacterium (assembly GCA_027483745.1). The sequence continues at coordinate 6,520 of JAIXTZ010000355.1, read as the reverse complement.
GAGCGCGAGAAGATCCGCGGGCAGGTGACCGTGACGCGCTTCAAGGGCTTGGGCGAAATGAATCCCTCGCAGCTGCGCGAATCCACCATCCATCCGGACACGCGTCGTCTGGTGCAGCTGACGGTCGAAGATTCCGGCGAAACCAGTGCGCTGATGGACATGCTGCTCAGCAAGAAGCGCGCAGGCGACCGCAAGAGCTGGCTGGAGACGAAGGGCGACCTCGCGTCGCTCGAGGTCTGAGCCCCGGAAACGACAACGCGCGCCGATGGGCGCGCGTCAGGCCGAGGCTTCGGCCTTGGAAATCGCGAGCATCAGCACGGCGATGACGCCGGCAACGACGAAGCGGGCGAGGGTCATTCCGGGGGTCATGGCGGGCTCCGTGCACCGGGGAGCGGGCTGGGCCCCGGATTAACGATAGATTTACACGCCGAAGATGACGGTGTGCTGACGACTCCGTCGCGGTTTATCGCGCATTTACCCGATGCGCCGCCCCGGATCAGGCCCCGAGCGCCGCCTCGATGAGCGCGCGCACCTGCCCCTGCAGCGGCGCGGCCCGTTCGGGCTCGAAGTCGCCATCGGGTTCGAGCATGTAGGCACGCTGCGCCGTTTCGAGTTGCAGCGCCTCGACACCCTCCTGCGGCCGACCGTAGTGGCGGGTGATGTAGCCGCCCTTGAAACGCCCATTGAGCACCCAGGAGAACCGCGACTGCGCCTGGAGGCTGGCGCGGAGCACCGCTTCCGTGGCGGTTCGGCAACTCGCGCCCGCGGCGGTGCCGACGTTGAGCTCCGGCAATTCGCCCTCGAACAGGAAGGGCACGCTGGAAGCGATCGAGTGGCCCTCCCACAGCAGCACGCGGCCGTGCAGACCGCGCAGGCGGGCCAACTCGGCGGACAGCGCCTCGTGGTAGGGGCGCCAGTACGCCTCGACGCGCGCCGCGATCTCAACGGCGTCCGGCCCCTGACCTTCGAGGTACACCGGCTCGCCGCTGAAGCGCACGGCCGGGCACAAGCCGGTGGTGTTCTGTCCGGGGTACAACGAGACGTCGTCCGGCGGGCGGTTCAGGTCGACCACGTAGCGCGAGTGGATCGGAACGATCAGGGAGGCGTCCAGCGCCTCGGCGATCGGGCCATAGAGCTTCGACATCCACCAGTCGGTGTCCGGCGCGGTGCGCGCCTCGGGGCTCATCCGCGCCGCGAGGTCGGGTGGGATGTGCGCGCCGTCGTGCGGCACGCTGATCAGGAGCGGCGCGCGGCCGCGTCGGAGCGAGAACAGGTCCATGCGCGCAGTGTCGCTCAGCCGAAACGGGTGATCGCGTAAGGGGTCGGATCGATGACAGGCGCGCGATTCGTCACGAGGTCGGCCACCAGCCGCCCGGTCGCGGCCGACATGCCCATGCCCATCATCCCGTGCCCGACCGCCAGCCACAGGCCGGGTTGACCGGGGACGGCGCCGAGGATCGGCAGGTCATCCCAGGTCATCGGGCGCCAGCCGAACCACTCCTCACGCTTCGTCGGGCCGGTCGGTTCGCGCAGGACTGCGGCAGCGCCGCGTTCGAGGGCATCAAGGCGCGCGCGGGTGAGGCGTTCGTCGTAACCGGCGAACTCCATCGTGCTGCCCAGCCGGTAGCCGTCATCCCAGGCGGTGACGCAGACGGAGTGGTCCTTCAGCACCAGCGGTCGGCGCGGAGCGAGCGTCGGGCGTTCGTAGGTCATCGAATAGCCCTTGCCGGGGATGATCGGCAGGCGCAGCCCGAGCGTGCCCGCCATGCGCGCCGCCCACGGGCCGCTGGCCAGCAGCAGCTCGCGGGCACGCCATGACCGGCCGTCGCGCGCGGTGGCCTTCCAAGCGTCGCCGTCGCGGACGAGCTCGACGACGTCGACGCCCTCCTCGATCACGGCACCGTCCTGCACGGCGATGCGGGCGAGTTCGGCGGTGTAGCGATCGGGACGCAGATGCCCGTCGTCGGGGAAGAACAGCGCGCCGGCCACGCCCTCGCGCAGCGCCGGCTCCTCGCGTTCGGTGCGCGCGCCGTCCCATTCGTCGACGGCGATGCCGTGCTCGCGTAGCAGCGCGTGGCTGCGGCGCCCATCCTCGAAAGCCGCGGCGTCGCGCCAGACGTAAAGCAGCCCGTCACGGCGATGGCCGCAGTCGATCCCCCGCGAGCGCACGAGGTCTTCGAGGAGGGCCTGGGACGCGTTCAAAAGCGCGGCCTTCGGCGCGATCGCAGCGCGGAACGTGCGCGCGTCGCAGCGCGCGGCGAAGCGCAGCAGCCACGCCCACAGCGCCGGGTCGAACCGCGGCCGGACGAGGAAGGGGGCGTCGGGCTTGAGCATCCAGCCCAGCGCCTTCGTCACCATCCCCGGGGCAGCCAGCGGCAAGGCGTGGCTGGGCGTCAGGGTGCCGCAGTTGCCGTGGCTGGTGGCCGCGCCGATGCGGCCACGCTCCAGCAGACGCACGGGGCGTCCCGACGCGGCCAAGGCCTGCGCACAGGCGAGGCCGACCACGCCCCCGCCGATGACCAGCAGCTCGTCGCGGACGTCAGGCACGGGCCACCCGGCGCATCGGCGGCCACTGCAGGTACGTGCCGGCGCGCCACAGCCATTCCATCGGCCCGAAGCGGTAGCGCGCCAGCCACCAGTGGCTGAAGGCGACCTGCCCGGCGAACACCGCCAGCACGATCGCGACCTGGCCGCTGCGGCCGATCTCGCCCCACAGGCCCAGGCCGTACCCGTAGAAGATGGACGTACCGACGATGGATTGCAGCAGGTAGTTCGTCAGGGCCATCCGGCCTGCAGGCGCCAGGAGCGCGAACGGCGCACGCAGCGGGCCCGTGGCCAGAAGGACAACGATGGCAAGGTAGCCAAGCGCCAGCGGGAGGCTGCCCAGCAACATCAGCCCCGATGCGACGGTCGATTCCGCGAAACCGTTTACGAGGTCGAACTCCACGCCGAACGACAGGCTGCCCGCAACGCCCAGCGCCCCGACCAGCACACCGGCGGCGGCGAGGTTCACGAAGAAGCCGCGGTTCGCGGCCGGATCGACGAGGCGACCGGTGTCGACGAGCCAACGGCCGATCAGGAACACGCCAAGGATCGTCGGGATCTGGAAAAGCAGCGTCTGCGTGGCCAAGGTGTGGAAATCGGAAAGCCGCTGGCCGGTGATCTCGAGGAAACCGCCCTCGCGATACACGGCAGCGGCACGCTCGGCCTCGGCGACGAGGTTGAGCATCTCGGCACGGACCGACGCCGCCATCGACTCGGGCATGACCATCAGAACCACGCCGAACAGCAGCCACAGGCCCGCCATCAGGAGGTACAGCCCGCCGCCGACGATCCAAGCCGCCGTCCCGCGCAGCCACGCGAACATCATCAGCAGCAGCGCTGTGATCGCATAGGCCAGCAGGATGTCGCCGACCCAGACGAAGGCGATATGCAGCGCGCCGAACAGCGCCAGCAGCAGCGTGCGCCTCAGGTAAAGCCCGAAGAATGGGCGTCCGGACTTCTGGGCGCGCTCGCGCATCAGCGCGAAGCCCATGCCGAACAGCAGGGCGAACAGCACCCAGAACTTGCCCTGCACGGCCACGTAGATGGCGAGGCCGAAGGCGTAGTCCCAGCCTTCGGAGGGCGTCACGCCGCCCGAGTACGACTGCAGGGTGCGGGTGAAGAACTCGATGTTCATCAGGAAGATCCCGAGCAGCGCGAAGCCGCGCAGGATGTCGATCACCGGCAGGCGGTCGCGATCGACCGTCGGCGCCGCGGCGGCAGGAAACGTCATCGGGCAGTCCTGAAAGGAAACGCCCCCGAAGCCTAGGGGCTGCGGGGGCGTCGTGGCTACCGGAAAGCGCGGGCGTCAGTGCTCGACGCCGCCCTCCCCGTGGACGTGGCCGTGGTCCTTCTCCTCGGCGGTCGCTTCGCGCACGTCGACGACCTCGACGTTGAAGCTCAGGCTCTTGCCGGCCATCGGATGGTTGAGGTCGACATCGACCACCGAGAGACCGACCTTTTCGACGGTGACCGGGCGCGGGCCCATCTGCGTCGGCACGACGATCTGCATGCCGACAGCCAGCTTCTGGTTCTTGAAGTGCTTGCGCGGGATGCGCTGCACGAGGCCCGGACGACGCTCGCCGTAGGCCTGGTCCGGCGTCACGGTGACGTCGAAGGTCTCGCCGGCTTCGCGGCCGACGAGGGCAGCCTCGAGGCCGGGGATGATGGCGTTGTGGCCGATCAGCACGGCCAGCGGCTCGCGATCTCGCGAGCTCTCGATGGCCTCGCCACCCGCCTCGGACACGGTGTAGTGCAGGCGGACGACGTGGTCTTTCTCGATCTTCATGGGGATTCCAAAACTCGGGATGGGGCGCTGGAAGGCAGCGCACGGGTTGGGGCAGACTCCGCGGCCATGAACGGCCGCAATGCCCTGCCCTGCCATTATCCCGCCCCCCGCGGCGCCACGCCAAGCGCCGTGGCGCTGGCCCTCGTGCTCGGCCTGCTCTCCGGCTGCGCCAGCCTCGGCGACCGAGAGGCGGCAGCGGGCGAAAGCGCCTCGGAGCCCCGGCCGCTGCACAGCGACCGCACCAGCGACGCGATGCCGCTCGACCTGCGTGCCGACGACGTGCTGATGCAGGCGATGGGGCTGATCGGTACACCCTACCGCTACGGCGGCACGACGCCGCAACGCGGCTTCGACTGCTCGGGCTTCACGTCCTACGTCTTTCGCGAGTCGCTGGGCCTCGAGCTGCCCCGCACCGCCAACGACCAGTTCATCGGTGCCGGCACGCCGGTCGACAAAGCCGCGCTCTCCGCCGGCGACCTGGTGTTTTTCCGCCAGGGCCGCGGCCGGATCGACCACGTCGGGATCTACGTCGGCGAAGGGCGCTTCATCCATTCGCCCAGCCGCGGCGGCCGAGTGCGCATCGACGCCCTGTCCGCCCCGCACTGGACGCGCAACTACAAGGGCGCGAAGCGGGTGCTCGACGCCCCATGAGCCGCGCGGCCGGCTACTCCGGCCGACGCCACAGCCAGAGCGCGACGACCGCCATGCAGGCCGTGCCGATCGCGGCCATCCACCACTTTGGCGCGGTGATGAACATCAGCACGGCGCACAGCGACATCATCAGCACGGCCATGCGCTTCGCCTTGCGGCTGACGGCGCCACGGGCCTGCCAGTCGCGCACCATCGGACCGAACAGACGGTGGTCGAGCAGCCACTGGTGCAGGCGGCGCGAGCTTTTCGCCGCGGCCCAGGCGGCGACGAGGATGAACGGCGTGGTCGGCAGGCCGGGCAGGAAAACCCCGATCACCCCCAAGCCCAAGGCGGTGTAGGCCAGGGCGATCCAGAGCGCTCGACGCAGGTCGTTCCACATGGGCGCAGGATACTTGACCGAAGTCATGGGGCGGCCCCGAGGATCGCGCATGGTGGCCTCATCACCCCCGGAAGCTCCGGCCATGTCGAACGCAGCGTCCACATCCGCCCCGTCCCACGTCGTGGTGGCCAGCGATTTCAGCCCCTGCGCCGACGACGCCCTGCGGCGCGCCGATGCGCTCGCCACCGCGCTCGGGGCGCGGCTCAGCGTCATGCACGTGGTGGAGCCGCTGCCGGTCGTCTCGGCCTGGGGCGACCCGGGCAGCATGGCGTGGATCGGCCTCGAGACCCTGCAGGAGGCCGGCATGGCACGCCTCCGCCAGCAGCGGGCCCGGCTGGCCTCGCTGTCGCACCCCGAGATCGCCCTGCACTGCCTCGTGGGGCAGCCGCGTCGCGACCTCGGCGCGCTCGCTGCCGAGCTCGGTGGTGACCTGCTGGTGCTGGGCGCCCATGCCCCGACCGGCCTCGGGCAGCGACTGCTCGGCACCACCGCGCAGGCCGCCGTGCACGCCAGCCCGCTGCCGCTGCTGGTCTGTCGCCGGCCGGCCACCGCGCCATGGCGGCGGGTCCTCGGCGCCTCCGACTTCAGCCCCAGCGCCGAGCGCGCGCTGCCCTGGGCCGTCGTGCTCGCCCCGGCCGCGGAAAAACACCTTCTGCACGTCCATCCGTCGCTGCCCGAGGCCACGCTGGCCCTCGTGCAGCCGGACCCGGCCGCACTGGAGCGCTTCACGGCCGAGGCCGAGAAAGGGGCTCTGGAGCGCTTCGACGCGCTCTGCGCCCGCTACCCGGCGTGGGTGGCGCATTTCCGCCGCGGCGACGTGGCCGAGACGGTCGAACGGGAGGCTGCAGAACGAAGCGCGGACCTCGTGGTGCTAGGCACTCGGGGCCACGGGCCGTGGCTAGGTGGCCTGCTCGGCAGCGTCGGCCAGCGCCTGCTGGCCAGGCTCGACGCCGACGTACTGCTGGTGCCCCAGCCGGCCTGAGGCCGATGGCTCGCGGCTGAACCATCCCAACGCCGGGCTGGCGCGGGGGGCGCGCTTGCCGTAGGGTGCGCGGCTTCCGGTGCCGGGTGATCCAAGGTCCCCACGCCGGCCGCGCGCCTCGGCTTGAAGCCGTCGCCCCGGCCCTTCCGCCCGCCCAAGGGCACCGTCAGCGGTTCGT
>JAIXTZ010000310.1 GCA_027483745.1 Lysobacteraceae bacterium | reverse complement strand
GAAGTGCGCTTCTTCGTCGCGGGCTCGGGCCTGTTCACCCTGCACGTGGGCGGCAAGGTCTACGAGATCCTCTGCGAGTCCGGTGACCTGATCGGCGTGCCGGACGGCACGACGCACTGGTTCGACATGGGCCCGGAGCCGTTCTTCGTCGCCATCCGCCTGTTTACCAACGTCGAAGGCTGGGTCGCGAATTTCACCGGCAGCGACATCGCCCAGCGCTTCCCCCGCTACGAACGCGGCCAGGCCCTCGCGGCCTGAGCGCGCCCCGCGCCCGCACACGATCCCCCGGACCCGCCTTGAACACGACCCCCACCGTCATCCTCACCGACATCGAAGGCACGACGAGCAGCATCGCCTTCGTCAAGGACGTGCTGTTCCCCTACGCCCGTGCGGCCCTGCCGGGCTTTGTCGAATCACGTCGCCACGAGCCCGAGATCCGCAAGTGGCTGGACGCCGTGGCGCTGGAGATCGGCCATCCGCACCACGACTCGCGCGACGAGGCGGCGGTGCAGCAACTGCTCGCGTGGATCGACGAGGACCGCAAGCACACGGCGCTGAAGGCCATCCAGGGCCAGCTCTGGGCCGAGGGCTACGCCCTGGGCGAATACCGGGCGCACGTCTACGCCGACGCCGCCGATGGGCTGAAGCGCTGGAAGGCCGCGGGGCACGACCTGTACGTGTACAGCTCGGGCTCGGTGCCGGCGCAGAAGCTGTTTTTCGGCCACAGCGATGCCGGCGACCTGACGCCGCTGTTCTCCGGCTATTTCGACACCGAGATCGGCGGCAAGCGCGAGGCCGGGAGCTACCGCCACATCGCCGCCGACATCGGCGTGGCGCCCTCGCACATCGTGTTCCTCTCGGACGTCGTCGAAGAGCTCGATGCCGCCCGCGAGGCGGGCCTCCGCACCGTGCTCATCGACCGTCGCAACGACTACCCGAACTCCCGGGAAGCGATGGCCAACGGCCACCGCCTCGTCGAGAGCTTCGCCGCCATCACGCCGTGACGTTGTCCAGCGCCGGGTAATCGATGTAGCCCTTCGGGCCCGGCGTGTAGAGCGTCGAGAAGTCCACCTCGGCCAGCGGGGCGTTGGTGCGCAGGCGCTCGACGAGGTCCGGGTTCGCGATGAACGGGCGGCCGAACACGATGACGTCGCCGCGGCCGGAAGCGATGGCTTCCGCAGCGGACACCGCGTCGAACCCGCCGTTGAGGAACAGCGGGCCGCGGAAGTTGCGGCGCGCCGCCGCGCCGACGGCCTGCTCCTCGGGGAGCGACTGGTCGCCATGGCGGATCTCGAGGAAGCCGATGCCGCGGGCATCCAATTCGCGGGCAACGTACTCCACCAGCGCCACCGGCTGGCTGTCGCGGATGTCGTTGTAGGCCACGAGCGGCGAGATGCGGACCGAGACGCGGCCGGCCCCCACTTCGGCGACCACCGCATCGACGATCTCGAGCAGCAGTCGGGCGCGGTTCTCGATGCTGCCGCCGTAGCCGTCGGTGCGATCGTTGACGCTGTCGCGGAGGAACTGGTCGATGAGGTAGCCGTGGGCGCCATGGATCTGCACGCCGTCAAAGCCGGCGCGGATCGCGCGCTTGGCGCCTTCGACGAAGAGATCGATGATCCCGGGCAGCTCGGTGACGTCGAGCCGGCGCGGCACTTCATAGGGCTTCGGGCCGTCCGGGGTGTGGATGGTGTCGCCCTGGATGGCGCGGTCGCTGCTGGAGACCGGCTGGCGGCCACCATCGAGCAGCGAATGCGCGGCACGGCCAGGGTGCCAAAGCTGGAGGGCGATGCGGCCGCCCTTGGCGTGCACGGCATCGGTCACGAGCTTCCAACCCGCCACGCAGGCTTCGTCGAAGATGCCCGGCTCGCCGGTGAAGGCGCTGGCGTCCGTCGAGACCATGGTCGCCTCGGCGATCAGCAGGCCGGCGCTCGCGCGCTGCGCGTAATGCTCCGCCATCAGGGCGTTCGGGATGTGCGTGCGGCCGGCACGGGCGCGGGTCAGCGGCGCCATGGCGATGCGGTTCGGCAGGGCGACCGCACCGGCGGTGATTGGGGAGAACAGCGGGCTCATAGACGCTCCATTGGGTGGGCCACCCAGAGTGCGGGCGTGCGGCCGGTCTCCCAAGGCGATCCGGACCGACGCCAGCGGAACGCAGCGTTCCGCGGCCACTTGCGACGACTTTTCACACCCCCGTGCTTTTAGAAACCTCGAAAGCCCCGATAAAATGTGCGCTACAGCACATTTGGATCATGGACGTCCCCGATGGCGCACTTCATCTCGACCCTCCCCTTCCATAAATCGCCGCGCTGGACGTCCCGCGTGGAGACGGTGGCGGCCTCGCCTTCGCCTCGCCCGGGGCTTTGGCGGCGAGCCTGGGAAGGCATGGGCGTGCCGGACCCGTCGGTGATCTCGCGCCTCCTGCGCCGCGCTAGCTCGGCCGATGCCGTGCTGATCAACGGCGGCGAGCGGGCCGACCTCGTTTATTTGGCACTGGCTGCGATGTGCCCGTGGATCACCGCCCCGCACCTGATCGTGGATGCGCACTGGCAGCCGGGACACACCCCGCTGCACCGACTCGTCCAGCGCCTCCCGCTCTGGCTCGGCCGTCGCCTGCTGGCCGAAGTGCAGCCGCACTCGCGCGAGGAGATCCCGCTCTACGTGTCGGTGTTCGGCCTGCCGGAGGCGGTGGTGAATCCGCTGCCGTGGTCGACCTCGCTGACCGGCTACGACCTGCGCCGCCAGTCCGAACCCGGCGAAGCGATCGTCACCGGCGGCCACAGCTACCGCGACTACCGCACCCTGCTCGAGGCCGTGCGCGGTGAGCCGTGGTCGCTGCGCATCGGCCTACCGCCCTCGCCGGTGACGGCCCAGGTGAAGGCTTGGGCCGCGGACATGCCGAATGTCGAGGTGGTCAGCGACTGGACCTTCCGGGCCTACTGGCAGGCCGTGGCCGACAGCCGGGTGTTCGCCATGGCGATCACGCCTGGGCTGCAGCGCTGCACCGCCGACCAGACGATCTGCAACGCGATGGCCCTGGGCGCCATCGTCGTGGCAACGGATGCGATGTCGTCGCGGATCTACATCGAGCACGGGCGCACGGGCTTCCTCGTGCCGGAAGGCGATGCGGCCGCATGGCGGCGCACCTTGGCCGAGGTGCATGCCCTGCCCGCCGAAAAGGCGCGCGCCATCCGCTCGGCGGCCCAGCACGAGGCCACCACGCGCTTCAGCGAAGACGCGCGCCTCGAGGAGACCCTGCGCCGGGCGCACGTCGCCGCGGCAGCGTGGTCGGAGCGCGGCCATGCGCCCGGTCGCCACGACGCGTGGCAGTGGGCGAAGGCCGGTTTCGTGCTGCTCCTCGCGGCCAAGGCCAGCCTGCTGCCGGTCCTGCTCTGAGGCCCGTGCCCACCCTGCCTCAGGGCTCGGCGTCCACCAGCCGATAGCGCGTCGTGCGGCGCAGCTCGCCGCGCCAGCGGTCGACGACGCGCACCTCGATCTCGTGCTCGCCGGCCGGCAGGTCGGTCGGCAGCGCGCCGCGCCACAGGTGCGGCGAGAGGATCGCTTCCGGCGCGCGGTCATAGCCCCTCAGGGCATCGCTGCGGTCGTCGTCGGCATTGATCGTCCGAAGTTCGGGGTCGGCGCGCTCGACGCGACGCATCGGCGCCCACTCGCGGCCCGCCACGCGGTACTCGACGCGTGAGTCGGCGTCGCCCATCCAGACGTTGGCATAGACGCCGAAGCCCGGCCAGGCGCCGCGGCGCAACACCTTGGGCGCGTGCAGGCCGAAGGGCGGATCGTCCGACTCGCCGGCCACGTGCCAGCGCAGCGCGTAGCGCCCTTCCGGCTGGACGGTGAGTGTCGCGTAGCCGTTGGGCGTGCCGTCGGCCATGCGCGTGTCGGGGATGCCGCGACCGTCCTTCACGCCGGTCCAGAAAGCCCCGCAGGCGGCACCAACGTTGTACTCGTGCAGCGGCGTGCGGCCGCCGAAACCGGCCTCGGCGCCGTGCCAGCGATGTTGCTGGATGTGGGTATGGCTCGACAGAACGAGGGCGTTGGGATGCCTTTCCAGCAGGTCGAACAGGCGCTGCCGGTCCGCGTCGCGGAAGGAGTCGACGGCGGGATCCGGGTCGTCGTCGAAGAGCGGGATGTGCATCGCCAGCACGAGCAGCGCATCGTCGGGCACGGTGGGGAGCCAGGCCTCGAGGAAACGGAATTGCGCCTCGCGCAGTCCGCCGACGTAGCGCGCAGGCCGCCCAGTGCCGGGCTGGTGGATGACGTTGTCGAGCACGACCACCGCAAGGCCGGGCTCCTCCCAGGCGAAGGTGTCGGGACCGAACACCCGCTGGAAGCTGTCGAGCGAGGCCTCGTCGGTAGCGGCCTCGTGGTCGCGATCGTGATTGCCGCTGGCGTGCAGCCAGGGCGTGCGCGTCGCCGCGGTCGCGCGGGCCATGGCCGGCAGCAGGGCGAGATTGCCGTGGACGATGTCGCCGAGCGATAGGCCGAGGCGCGCGCGCGGCAGGCGCGCCTCGTCGGCGACGACGTCCCGCTCGAAGTAGTCGACATCGATCGCGCTCTTCGGCTGCGGATCGCCGAAAACGCGCACATCGTAGGGCGGTGCCAGCGGCGCTTCGGCGAGCGCGATGTCCCAATGCCGCGTTCCAGCGGGACGCCAGAAGTCGGGCAGACCGTCATCGCGCGTCGGGAGGCGATAGCCCGCCGGCTTCACGACGAAGACCGGCCCGGCGGAGTCACGATCCGCGGAGAGCGAGAATCGCCCGTCCGCGTCGCTCCTCGACAGCGTCCCGCCCTGCCCAACCCCTACCGCAGCCACCCCCGGCTCACCGGCATCGCGATGGCCGTTGCCGTTCCTGTCGACATACACCTGCCCAGTCATCGGGGCGGCCTCGACGACAGCGGCCGAGACCATGACGCCGAGGCACAGGGCGAAGACGAGTCTCGCGTGGGGCATCGGACGTCGGGCCTGGTCGCTCAAGCGCTGACGCGGGCCTTGGCCTGGTGGCGCTTGGCCAGCACGCGCTCGACGTCGCCGAGGCCGAGGCCGCGCGCGCGCAGGCCGACCAGCGTGTGGAAGAGCAGGTCGGCGGCTTCGTCGAGCACGGCCTTGTCGTCCTGCGCGACCAGCGCGAGGGCCGTCTCGACGCCCTCCTCGCCGACCTTCTGCGCGATCTTGCGCACGCCGGATTCGAACAGCGTCGTCGTGTAGCTGCCCGGCGGGCGCTCGCGCTCGCGCTGCTCGATGGTGGCTTCGAGTTCGCCCAGCACGCTGCCGGGCGCCTCGGGGAAACAGCTCGCGCGCTTCAGGTGGCAGGTGGGCCCCTGCGGGATGGCCTGCACCAGCAAGGCGTCGGCATCGCAGTCGGTTTCGATGCTGCGGAACTCGAGCACGTCGCCGGAGGTTTCGCCCTTGGTCCACAGCCGGTTCTTGCTGCGGCTGAAGAAGGTGACCTTGCCGCTGGCGACGGTGGCCTCGACCGCGGCGCGGTCCATGTAGCCAAGCATCAGGACGCGGCGCGTGCGCGCGTCCTGAACGATGGCCGGCAGCAGGCCACCCTGCTTGGCGAAATCGAGCGCGTCGAGATCGAAGGGCGCCGGTGCGGCGCCGGGGGTGGGTTCAGTCACGTCGCACCTCGATACCGGCCTCGGCGAGGCGGGCTTTGAGCTCAGGGATCGGCACGGTACCCGAATGGAAGACCGATGCGGCAAGCGCGGCATCGACGTCGGCCACGCGGAAGGCATCGACGAAGTGTTCGATCGCGCCGGCACCGCCCGAAGCGACCAGCGGCACGCGGCAGATGGCGCGCACGGCGGCCAGCTGTTCGAGGTCGTAGCCGGTCTTGGCGCCGTCGCTGCCCATGCAGTTCAGGACGATCTCGCCGGCGCCACGCTGCTGCGCCTCGGCCACCCAATCCAGCGT
>JAIXTZ010000093.1 GCA_027483745.1 Lysobacteraceae bacterium | reverse complement strand
GTTGAGCATCGCCGGCGTCAGGATCAGCCCGCCGCCGCCGACGATGCTGTCGAGCAGGCCGGCGGCGAGGCCGGCCAGCGCGGTCAGCGCCAGCAGTTCGGGCGTGAGCTCGGCGAGCATGGGGAACGGGCGCCGGGAGGCCGGCGCCCGCGTTGGATCAGGCCGCGCGGCCGGCGCGCTTGCGCTCGTTTTCCGTCAGCAGCTTCTTGCGCAGGCGGATTTCCTTCGGCGTGATCTCGACCAGCTCGTCGTCATCGATGAAGTCCAGCGCCTGCTCGAGGGTGAACTTGATCGGCGGCGACAGCTGGATCGCGTCGTCCTTGCCCGAAGCGCGCATGTTGGTCAGCGGCTTGGTGCGGATGGCATTCACCGTCAGGTCGTTGTCCTTCGAGTGGATGCCCACCAGCTGGCCTTCGTACACCTGGTCGCCTTCGGCGGCGAACAGCTTGCCGCGCTCCTGCAACGGGCCGAGCGCGTAGGCCGGCGTCGGGCCCGGGGCGTTGGCGATCATCACACCGTTGAGGCGCTTGGCGATCTGGCCGGCTTCCTTCGGGCCGTAGTGGTCGAAGACGTGGAACAGCAGGCCCGAGCCCTGGGTGAGGGTGCGGAACTCGTTCTGGAAGCCGATGAGGCCACGCGCCGGGATCATGTAGTCGAGGCGCACGCGGCCCTTGCCGTCCGGCTCCATGTTGGTGAGCTGGGCCTTGCGGGTGCCCAGCTTCTCCATCACGCCGCCCTGGTGCTGCTCTTCAACGTCGACCACGAGCTGCTCGATCGGCTCCATCAGCTGGCCGTCGATCTCCTTGATGATCACTTCCGGGCGCGACACGGCGAGCTCGTAGCCCTCGCGGCGCATGTTCTCGATCAGCACCGACAGGTGCAGCTCGCCGCGGCCCGAGACGAGGAACTTGTCGGCGTCCTCGAGCTGCTCGACCTTCAGCGCGACGTTGTGCACGGCCTCGCGCTCGAGGCGGTCCTTGATCTGGCGGCTGGTGAGGAACTTGCCGCCCGAGAGGTCCTTGTTGCCGGCGAACGGCGAGTTGTTCACCTGGAAGGTCATCGAGATCGTCGGCTCGTCGACGGTGAGCGCCGGCAGCGCCTCCGGCATGTCGATCGAGCACACGGTGTCGGAGATGGTCAGGTCCTGGATGCCCGAGATGGCGACGATGTCACCGGCTTCGGCGGTTTCCTGCTCGATGCGCTCGAGGCCCATGAAGCCGAGCACCTGCATCACCTTGCCCTGGCGCTTCTTGCCGTCGCGGCCGATCACGGTGACCGGCATGTTCTTCTTCAGCGTGCCGCGCTGGATGCGGCCGATGCCGATGACGCCGACGAAGTTGTTGTAGTCCAGCTGCGAGATGCGCATCTGGAACGGGCCGTCGGCGGCGACCGGCGGCGCCGGCACGTGCTTCATGATCGCTTCGTAGAGCGGGGTCATGTCGCCGTCGCGGGCGGCGTCGTCGAGGCTGGCGTAGCCGTGCAGGGCCGAGGCGTAGACGATCGGGAAATCAAGCTGCTCGTTGGTGGCGCCGAGCTTGTCGAACAGGTCGAACACCTGGTCGATCACCCAGTCCGGGCGCGCGCCGGGGCGGTCGATCTTGTTGACCACGACGATCGGCTTGAAGCCCATCGCGAAGGCCTTCTGCGTCACGAAGCGGGTCTGCGGCATCGGGCCGTCCATCGCGTCGACGAGGATCAGCACCGAGTCCACCATCGACAGCACGCGCTCGACCTCGCCGCCGAAGTCGGCGTGGCCCGGGGTGTCGACGATGTTGATGCGGTTGCCCTGCCAGGTGATGGCGGTGTTCTTGGCCAGGATGGTGATGCCGCGTTCCTTTTCCTGGTCGTTGCTGTCCATCACGCGCTCGGCCAGCACGGTGCGCTCGCTCAGCGTGCCCGACTGCTTCAGCAGGCAGTCGACGAGGGTGGTCTTGCCGTGGTCGACGTGGGCGACGATGGCGATGTTGCGCAGGTTCTCGATGGACATGGGGAGGCGGCGCCACGCGGGGCGCTGGAGCTCGGTCGGAAAGGAAGCCGGGGAGTATACCGGCCCGGGTTGACGGGACGTTAACGGTTCCCCGCCGGCCAGGCCCCCGTCCGAGGGGCTGCAGCGCCGCGGCGGGACGGTCGCGGTGGGGGCTCGGGGTACACTGCGCCCCCTTTTTCCGAGACCCGGAGCCCGCCATGAGCACCGTCACCGCCACCTTCCACACCGCCCGCGGCCCGATCCAGGTCGCCCTGCACGCCGACAAGGCCCCGCTGACGGTCGCGAACTTCGTGAACCTGGCCCGCCGCAAGTTCTATGACGGCCTGAACTTCCATCGCGTCATCGCCGATTTCATGATCCAGGGCGGCTGCCCGGAGGGCTCGGGCCGCGGCAACCCGGGCTACCGCTTCGAGGACGAGGTCGGCACCGGCCTGTCGCATGAGCGCGGCGTGCTCTCGATGGCCAACGCCGGCCCGAAGACCAATGGCAGCCAGTTCTTCATCACCCACGTGCCGTGCCCGTGGCTGGACGGCAAGCACACGGTGTTCGGCAAGGTGCTCTCGGGCATGGAGGTCGTCGACAGCATCAAGACCGGCGATGGGATCGAGAAGGTCACGCTCGAGGGCGACGTCGACGCCGTGCTGGCCGCGAAGGCCGAGCGCGTCGCCGAGTGGAACAAGGCGATGGACGAAGCCGCCCGCTGAGCCACGCCACGCCCCGCCGACGAAGCCGCCCCCGGGCGGCTTCGTTTTTTCCGGGGTCGGGCCTTGGGTTGCGGTGCTACACTTTCGGGCTCACCGCCAATGCCGCCGAGGGGAGTCCGATGCCGCAGCTCAGCCATCGAATGGGTCACGCCAAGCCAAGCGCCATCATGGCGGTGGCGGAGAAGGCGAAAGCCCTCAAGGCCCAGGGCCGCGACATCATCAGCTTCTCCATCGGCGTGCCGAACTTCCTGCCCGGCGAGCACGTCTACGCCGCCGCCCGCGAGGCGCTGGCCAAGGACAGCGGCCAGTACGGCAGCAACCGCGGCGCCGATGCGCTGCTGGACGCCTTCATCGCCCACATGGGCCGCCTCGGCCTGACCGGCTACACGCGCAAGCATTGCGCCACCGGCGTGGGCGCCAAGCACCTGCTGTACAACCTGGCCGAAGCGCTGCTCGATCCGGGCGACACCATCGCCTTCGCCACGCCGTACTGGACCACCTACGTCGACATCGCCGACATCGTCGGCGCCAAGACGCTGCTGCTGCCGGCCCCGGCGTCGCAGGACTACAAGATCACCCCGGCCCAGCTCGACGCCGCGCTGGCGCAGAAGCCGAAGGTCTACCTGTTCAACAACCCGTCCAACCCGACGGGCATGGTCTACACCAAGGAAGAAATCGCCGCGCTCGCCGACGTGTTCGCGAAGCATCCGGACACCTGGATCATCAGCGACGACATCTACAACACGCTGGTGTTCGACGGCCTCGGTTACCACAACATCGTCAACTTCCGCCCGGAGCTGCGCGAACGCACGGTCTTCGTCGACTCGCTGTCGAAGACCTACGGCATGCCGGGCTGGCGCGTCGGCCTGATGGCCGGCCCCGAGTCGGTGGCGCAGGCCATCACCACGCTCAATTCGAACCACATCACCAACCTGCCCGAGATCGTCGTGGCTGCCGCCGTGGCCGCGCTGGCCGGCCCGCAGGACGTGCCGCAGCAGAAGTGCAAGGAGTTCGAGGCCAAGCGCGATGTCGTGCTGGCCGCGCTGGCCGCCATCCCGGGCGTGAAGTGCCCGCGCCCGCAGGGCGCGTTCTACGTGTTCCCCGACATCAGCTGCGCCTTCGGCAAGTCGCATGGCGGCAAGGTCATCGCCAACGACGTCGATTTCTGCAACCTGCTGCTCGAGGTCGAGGGCGTGGCCTGCGTGCCCGGCTCGGCCTTCGGCGAGCCCAGCGCCCTCCGCATCAGCTACACCTGCCCCGACGCCCCGCTGAAAGAAGGCCTGCGCCGCATCCAGGCCTTCTTCGCCGCCTTGGTGTAGGTCCCTCTACAAGAGCCCGGCCATCCATGGCCGGACTTTCCACAAAAGCCGAATCCCCTCAAGGAGCCCACCCCATGAAGACCCCCGTCCGCGTTGCCGTCACCGGCGCAGCTGGCCAGATCGGTTACTCCCTCCTGTTCCGCATTGCCTCGGGCGAGATGCTCGGCAAGGACCAGCCGGTCATCCTGCAGCTGCTCGAGCTGCCGATGGAGAAGGCCCAGGCCGCGCTGAAGGGCGTGATCATGGAGCTCGAGGACTGCGCATTCCCCCTGCTCGCCGGCGTGGTTGGCACGGCCGACCCGATGGTCGCCTTCAAGGACGCTGATGTCGCCCTGCTGGTCGGCGCGATGCCGCGCGGCCCGGGCATGGAGCGCAAGGACCTGCTGCTGAAGAACGCCGAGATCTTCACCGTGCAGGGCAAGGCGCTTGACGCCGTCGCCTCGCGCAACGTGAAGGTGCTCGTGGTCGGCAACCCGGCCAACACCAACGCCTACATCGCGATGAAGTCGGCGCCCTCGCTGCCGGCCAAGAACTTCACCGCGATGCTGCGCCTCGACCACAACCGCGCGCTGTCGCAGCTCTCGGCGAAGGCCGGCGTCGCCGTCGGCGACATCGAGAAGCTGATCGTGTGGGGCAACCACAGCCCGACCATGTACCCCGACTACCGCTTCGCGACGGTCGGCGGCGCCTCGCTGAAGGACAAGGTTGGCGACGAGAACTGGAACCGCACCGACTTCATCCCGAAGGTCGGCAAGCGTGGCGCTGCGATCATCGAAGCCCGCGGCCTGAGCTCGGCCGCCTCGGCCGCGAATGCCGCCATCGACCACATCCGTGACTGGGTGCTCGGCACCAACGGCAAGTGGACCACGATGGGCATCCCGTCGGACGGCAGCTACGGCATCCCGAAGGACGTCATGTACGGCTTCCCGGTCACCTGCACGAACGGCCAGTACGAGATCGTCCAGGGCCTGGCCATCGACGACTTCTCGCGCGAGATGATGAACAAGACGCTGGCCGAGCTCGAGGAAGAGCGC
>JAIXTZ010000307.1 GCA_027483745.1 Lysobacteraceae bacterium | reverse complement strand
TGGGAGAAGGGTGACTGGGGCGTCAACTGGACGAGCCGCTACTACTCGTCGATCGCCGAGAACTGCACGTACATCACGGAGTGCAACCAGATCCAGTTTGCTCCGACCGGTACGTACATCGGCGGCAACCCGGCGAATGGCCCGGCCAGCGCCCTGCGTCGCCGCATCGTCCACGGTGCCAACACCTTCCACGACCTGCAGGTCCGCTGGAATGCCCCGTGGAACGCGACGATCGCCGTCGGCGCCAACAACGTGACCGACCACTACGGCCCGGTGATGTACAGCCAGCCGAGCGCGAACGTCTCGTACTACGGTGGCTTCGACATCGGCCGCTTCTGGTACATGAAGTACTCGCAGCGCTTCTGATCGACCCGCGTCACGCGTCACGGAAACCCGCCGTCGAAAGACGGCGGGTTTTTCTTTGGCCGGCGAGTCGTCAGGGACGACGCTGGCGCCGAGCGAAAGCCAAACGAGACGACCCGCACGCGAGGCGCGGGAAGGCGATTTCGGGGTTGGCGAACACGCCCGTATCGGGCGGTCTATGGTGACTCAGCGCCGGCGGGGATGGCCGGGACTCAAAGGTCCTGCTGGTAGCGCACGTAGGGCACTCGGCCCTCTTCGCGCTCGTCGGTCTTGCCGCGTGGCACGACCGGGTTTTCGCCCGTGCTCATCAGGTTCTGCGCACCCACGGTCAGGCGTCCGGCCCAGGGCGTGCGCCAGGTCAGACCGAGTCCGAGCGTGCCATAGCTTTCGCGTTCACCGGGTACGCGGACCACGCGGCCCACGACTTCACCACCGATGGCGCCATAGCCGCCTCCGACGCTCAGGGTTCGGCTGTTCCAGCGCGGGGCCACACCGCCAAGCAGCATGCTGTTCGCGGGCATCAACCTCGCGCGAGCGACGCTGCCGCCAAGGCGGATCCAGCCCTGCTCGCCGATCTTGAGATCACCCACGATGCCGAGGTCGTTCTGTTCGAAGCCGACGCCTGGAAGGCCGGCGAGCGGTGCGAGCTCCGGGGTGGCGAGCGACAGCGACGTGCCGGGCAGGAGGCTGTCGGTGCCGCTGCGGCGGATCGAGCTGAAGCCCATCCATTCGCTGAGCCCGATGCGCGTGCCGGCTTGCGCCGTGAGCTGGCCGTTGGCAAGCGATTTCGGGCGGGCGAGCTGGGTGACCAAACAGCGGTCGTCCAAGGTGCCCGCGTCGGCGCCAGTGCCTTCGCTGCCACACAGCAGGCCGTAACGGGGCTCTCCGCTGGCCGCCAGTCCTAGGCTCAGCCCGCCGTCGCCGCGCGACCAGCGTGTGCCCAAGGGCGCCGTTTCAAGGCCGTGTCCCGGCAGGGTCGAGGTGTCGATCCACAGAACCGCCTGAAGCTCGCCGCTGTCCCGATCCCAAACAGGGACCGGCATCGAGGACGAGGCCATCGCGGCTTGAGGCGCCGGTGCCGCATCGACAGCCTGCGACGCCGCGCCTGCGCTCCAGAGCGCAAGGGCGGCGATGACGGCAGCGGCGAGGGCGGTGCGCATATGCGGATCGGACCGTGGGCCGGCAAAGGAGTTCCCGGCCGTCCAGCGTATCACTTTACGCGCTTTTAACAACAGTGCCCGGTGCGGTGGGAGTTACTGCAATCCCGGAGGAGAGGAGGCGTTCACCTTGCCGTCCGCCACGAACAGGGCGCGGATCTCTGCTGGAGCGAGCCGGTACTCCTTGCCGCAGAACTCGCAGTGGATGCGGGCCTCCCCCGGCTCGGCCGCCGCCATGGCTTCGGCTTCGCCAAGCCCTTGGAGCATGCCTTCCACCCGGGCCCGCGAGCACGAGCAGGCGAAACGCTGCGGGTGCTCGGCCAGCAATCGCACCCCGTCCTCGTGGAACAGCCGCCAAAGCAGATCGGTGTCGGGACCGGCGAGGAGCTCCGCCGCCTTGAGTGTGCCGAACAGGGCCTCGACCCGCGCCCAAGCGTCGCCTTCCCGATCGGCCTCCGGGAGTAGCTGAAGCAGCAGGCCCGCAGCACGCGATCCGTCGGCGGCGAGCAGCAGGGCGGTGGGCAGCTGCTCGGACTGGCGAAAGTAGGCGGTGAGCGCTTCCGACAGGGTGTCCTCCTGCAGCCCGACAAGGCCCTGGTAGCGCTGCACTTCGCGCTGGCCGGGCGGCAGGGTCTCGATGGTGATGGCCAGCATCGAGCCCTCGCCGAAGTCGCGCGGGCCGAGCATGGCGGGCAGGTCGCCTTCGTGGCGGGCCAGACCGCGCAGCGTGCCCTGCGAGGTGCACTCGGCGAATAGCGTGCGAAGCGCTCCGGTGCCGCGCAGCTGCAGGCTCAAGCGGCCATCCACCTTTACATGGCCGCAGAAGAGCGCCGCGGCCGCGGTGGCCTCCCCGAGCAGGCAGGCGACGGCCTCGGGATATTCGGCCCGTGCGCGGATTTCCTGCCAGGTCGCGTCGAGGCTGACGAGCACGCCGCGAACGCCGGTGTCTTCGATCAGGAAGCGGGTGAGGGTGTCGGGATTCGGCATCGGTGCATGGACAGCGCGGCGTCGGGACGCCACGCTTCGCGCTCGGTCGGATTCGGGGATGCGAATGGTAGCGCGGGGGCGGCGATGAGGCGGAATTCGCGGCGCGTGGCGGGCGGCGCCTCCGGGCGCGGCCGGCGCCGGGGCTGGCGACGCATGCTGTTCCGAATGGCGTGGGGTTTGCCGCTGCTCTTCGTCGTGGTGACCGCCGTGCAGGTGCTGGCCTTGCGGTTCATCGATCCGCCGACCAGCGCCTTCATGCTGGACCGCCAGTGGCGAGCCTTCCGCGAGGACGAGGCCGACTTCGCCCTGCGCCACGCATGGGTGGACTGGGAGGCACTGTCGCCCGAATTGCCGATCGCGCTGGTGGCCGCGGAGGACCAGCAGTTCCCGTCCCATGCCGGTTTCGACCTTGAGGCCATCGACAAAGCCCTCGAGAACAATGCGCGCGGGCGGCCGATGCGGGGCGCCAGCACCATCACCCAGCAGGTCGCGAAGAACCTGTTCCTGTGGGATGGCCGGAGCTGGCTCCGCAAGGGGCTCGAGGCCTGGTACACCGTGCTCATCGAGCTCTTCTGGCCCAAGCAGCGCATCCTTGAGGTCTACGCCAACGTCGCCGAGTTCGGTGACGGCGTCTACGGCGTGGAAGCCGCGGCGCAAGCCTTCTTCAACAAGCCGGCCCGGCGCCTCGGCGCCACCGAGTGCGCCCGCCTGGCTGCCGTGCTGCCCAGCCCGAAGCGCTACAGCGTTCGGGCCCCGGGCCCCTACGTGCAGCGACGCGCCGCGTGGATCGCACGGCAGTCGCGCAACCTCGGCGGTCCAGCCTATCTGGCGGCGTGCTGCGGCGTGCCGGGCGTGGAGCCGGATAAGCTGTCTCGATGAAACCAACGGTCGAACTGGTCCTGCTCGTCGCCGCCCACAACGAAGAGGCGGCGCTGCCGGCGATGCATCCGCGCCTTCTGGCGGTGGCCGAGTCGCTCGGGGCTGGCGCGCGCGTGCTTTACGTCGACGACGGCAGCCGCGACGGCACGTGGCTGCTGCTGTCCGCTTTCGTCGCCGCGCGTCCGGATCGCGTCGGAGCGCTGCGCTTGTCGCGCAATTTCGGCAAGGAGCTGGCGCTGACGGCCGGCCTCGACCACGTGCCTCCGGGCGCGGCGGTGGTGGTGCTCGATGCGGACGGGCAGGACCCTCCGGAGCTGGTTCCGGCCATGGTCGAGCGCTGGCGGGACGGTGCCGAGGTCGTGTTCGGCCGGCGGTCTGAGCGCCACGGCGAACCGTGGTTGAAGCGCGCTACCGCTGCGGGCTTCTATCGCGTCATCAATGCGCTGTCCGACACGCCGATCCCGCGCGATACCGGCGATTTCCGCCTGATCGGGCCGCGGGCTGTCGAGGCGCTGCGCGGCCTGCGCGAGCGCCAGCGTTTCATGAAGGGCTTGTTCGCCTGGGTGGGATTCCGTGCCGAGCCTTTCGACTACGAGCGCGCGCCTCGCCTCGCCGGGGCCAGCAAGTTCAACTACTGGCGGCTGTGGAACCTCGCGCTGGAGGGAATCACCGGCTTTTCGACGATGCCGCTGCGCGCCGCGACCTACCTCGGGCTGCTCAGTTCGCTGGCGGCCTTCGCTCTCGGGGTGTGGATCGTCGTCCGCACCCTGCTCTGGGGCGACCCGGTGGCGGGCTGGCCCAGCCTGATGGTGGTGATCGCCTTCCTCGGGGGGTTGCAGCTGATGGCGCTCGGCATCATCGGCGAGTACCTCGGCAGGCTCTACCTGGAGGCCAAGCAGAGGCCGCTTTACATCGTCGACGAGTCGCGGCTCCCGCCTTCCTGAGGAGGGCGTCGGGATGGCTTGAGCGCGCCCGTCGCGCGCGTATGATCGGCCCATCCACGACGGGAGCCAGGACGATGCGCAGCGTTCGACAGATCCTCGACGGCAAGGACACCCCGCTGGTGACGGTCGGGCCGGACGATCCGGTGCTCGACGCGCTCCGGCGCATGGCGGAGACCAGCGTCGGTGCGGTGCTGGTGATGGAGCACGGCGCCCTCGTGGGCATCATGACGGAGCGCGACTACGCCCGGAAAATCGTGCTGCAGGGCCGCGCGTCGGCGACCACGCCCGTGCGCACGATCATGACCAGTCCGGTGAAGACGGTGACGCCCGAGCATCGAGCCCGCGAGTGCATGCAGCTGATGAGCGACCACCGTTTCCGCCACCTGCCGGTGGTCGAGGACGGCACGGTGATGGGCGTGATCTCGATTGGCGACCTGCTGAAGACCGTGATCGCCGAGCAGCAGCAGGAAATCGGCCAGCTGCAGGCCTATATCGCGAGCTGAATTCCAAAAGGAAAACGCCGGCGGGTGGCCGGCGTTTTTGCTGCGTCGAGCGGGCGATCAGAAGCTGTTGTCGCCGTCGAGGATGCGGCCGAGGCCGCCCAGCGCCGAGCCTTCGTCGCGCCCCGGCTTCATCGCGGCCTGCATCATGCGGCCAGCGAGGCGCGAGAACGGCAGCGACTGGATCCACACCTTGCCTGGGCCGGTCAGCGTGGCCATGAACACGCCTTCGCCGCCGAACAGCATTGACTTCACCGAGCCCACCGACTTGATGTCGAAGTTGACGCCGTCGGTGTAGGCCACCACGCAGCCGGTGTCGACGTCGAGGCGCTCACCCGGAGCGAGCTGGCGTTCCATGATGGTGCCGCCGGCATGCACGAAGACGAGGCCGTCGCCTTCGAGCTTCTGCATGATGAAGCCTTCGCCGCCGAACAGCGCGGTCATCACCTTGCGCTGGAAGTGCAGGCCGATGGACACGCCGCGCGCCGCGGCGAGGAAGCTGTCCTTCTGGCAGATG
The DNA here is from genome assembly GCA_027483745.1 of Lysobacteraceae bacterium. Next base: position 1,346 of record JAIXTZ010000307.1, on the reverse strand, counting down.
ATGCGGCCGCCGTAGTTCGACAGCGTCATCGGCACGATGGTGCCGGGGTAGGGGGCCGCGAAGGCGACCTTGGCCTTGCCGCTGCCGCCCGCGTGCGAGAACACCGTGGTGAACAGCGATTCGCCGGTGACCAGGCGCTTGCCCGCACCGAGCAGCTTGTCCATGAAGCCGCCGCCGGCCTGCTTGCCGTCACCGAAGACGGTTTCCATCTGCACGACGGCGTCCTTGTACATCATGGCGCCGGCCTCGGCGACGGCCGACTCGCCCGGGTCGAGCTCGATCTCGACGAATTGCATGTCCTCGCCGTAGATCTTGTAGTCGATGACGTCGGCGCGCTGGCCGCCGGCGAAGGCCGGGGGCGGCGGCGAGCTGACGTTGCCGGCCACCGACTCGCTGCGCAGCTCGGCGCAGGCAGCGATCGGCACCCACTCGGCGAAGCCGTTGCGCCAGCAGTGGCCGTTCGGGTTCTTTGCGGCCTGCGCGACGGCGGCGGTGGTGTCGAGCGGGCCCATCTGCTGGCCGTTGTAGCTGAGGTACCACTGGTGCATGGCGAATCTCCGTGCGGGGGGATCAGAGGCCGAGTTCGGCGTGGAGTTGTTCGCGCGCGGCGGCGTCGAGGCCGAGGCGCTGCGCGAGGTCGTCGAGGTAGCGGACTTCGAGCTCGGTGTCGCGACCGATCGCGATGACGGAAGCGACGTACACCTGCTCCCGCTGCGCCGGACGCGTCCGTGCGACCAGCTGGGCTACCGTCAGCGGCGCGGCGAGTTCGCCTTCCAGCGCCTCGAGGTCGCCGGCGTCGAGCCCGGCATCGCGGGCGCTTCCGATGATTCGCTGGCGCTCGTCGGCGTCGATCAGGCCGTCGGCGTTGGCGGCGCAGATCATCGCGCGCAGCAGGTGCATGGCTTCGACGGCGCGTTCGGCCTCCGTTGGTGCAGCGGTGCCCGGGGCCGGCGGCGGGGCCGAAGCCGCGGGCGGTGGCGGCGGTGGCGTGCCTCCATGCATCGGCTGCGGGGGCGGCGCGCTGCCGGTGGCGGCGGGTCGGTTGCTCGATTTGTAGTGTTCGTAGGCGGCAATCGCCAGGCCGAGCGCGCCCATGCCGATCTTGGCCTTCGTGGCGGTCGACAGGCCGCCGCTGCTGCGACGTCCGCTGCCGCTGCCCAGCACGCCGCCCAGCAGGCTGCCGAGGCCGCCTGATCCGCTGGACGAGCCGCCCGACGAACCGCCGAGCAGGCCACCCAGGCCACCGAGGCCGCTGCTGCCGTAGCTCGACTTGTGGCGGCGCTGCTTGCCGCCGAGGCTGCCGCTGAGGGCTTCATTCATCACCTGCTTGAGCAGGCGTTCGGGGT
>JAIXTZ010000089.1 GCA_027483745.1 Lysobacteraceae bacterium | reverse complement strand
TTGCGGGAGTAGTCGCGGTAGAGCATCGAGGCCACCGCATCCACGCGCAGGCCGTCGACGCCCCAGTGCTCCAGCCAGTGCAGCGCGCTGCCGGTGAGGAAGCTCACCACCTCGTTGCGACCGAAGTTCGGGATCAGGGTGCCCCAATCGCGGTGCTCGCCCTCGCGCGGATCGGCGTATTCGTAGAGTGCGGTGCCGTCGAAGCGGCCGAGGCCGTGGGCGTCGCGCGGAAAATGCGCGGGCACCCAATCCAGGATCACGCCGAGGCCGGCCGCGTGGCAGGCGGCGACGAAGCGGCCGAAGCCCTCGGGTTCGCCGAAGCGCGCGGTGGGCGCGAACAGGCCGAGTGTCTGGTAGCCCCAGCTGCCGTCGAAGGGGTGTTCGGTGATCGGCAGCAGTTCGACGTGGGTGAATCCGAGTGTCGCTGCGTAGCTCGGCAGCACCGCCGCGAGCGCATCCCAGTGCGGGAAGCCGGTGCGTGCGCTGTGCTCGGCGCAGTCCGGGCGCGCTGCCGTCGCCGTGGCGAGGTCGGGGTGCGCCCAAGAGGCGAGGTGCACCTCGTAGGTGCTGATCGGTACGCCGCGATGGTTGCGTGCGGCGCGCTCGGCCGGCAGCGGCGTGTCGGGGCGCGGCGCGGCCACCCGGCTGGCATTGCCGGGGCGCAGCTCGCTTGCGAAGGCGTAGGGATCGGCCTTGGCCGGCAGCAGACTGCCGTTGGCGTCGACCAGCTCGTACTTGTACAGGTCGCCCGGCGCGGCATGCGGCACGAACAGCTCCCACACGCCCGCGGTGTGGCGCAGGCGCATCGGGTGGCGGCGGCCGTCCCAGCCGTTGAAGTCGCCGACCACCGAGACGCGCCGCGCGTTCGGTGCCCAGACGGCGAAGCGGACGCCCTGAACGCCGCTGATCGTGGCGAGGTGCGCGCCGAGGAAGCGCTGCGGCCGCGTGTGGTGGCCTTCGTGGAAGGCGCGCAGTTCGTCATCGCTGATCTGCGGGCCGAAGGCATAGGCGTCGGCGTAGGTGCCGTCGTCGCCGCTGGCCCAGCGCACCCGCAGGCGATAGTCGAAACGCTGCTTGCGGCGCGGGATGCGGCCTTCGAACAGCGGCGTGACCAGGCTCTCGCCGGCCGACAGATCGAGGCGCCGCGGCGCCAAAGTCGCGACGGCCTTGCCGCTCGACGCGTCGATGACGTCGACCGTGTCGGCACCCGGCAGCAGGGCGCGCAGCCACAGCGCGTCGGCCGCGTCGGCGTGGAGGCCGAGCACGGCGAAGGGATCGGCATGGCGCGCCGCGAGCAGGGCCGCGACGGCGCCCGGATCAAGCATTCGTTTTCGCGGCCTTCGCGCCGTCGGGCACAGACCAGACCTTGGCGGCGTACTCGGCCACCGTGCGGTCGGCCGAGAAGAAGCCCATGCCGGCGATGTTGCGCAGCGTGGACGCATTCCATGCCTTGGGGTCGCGGTACAGCGCATCGACGCGTGCCTGGGTGGCCACGTAATCGGCGAAGTCGGCGAGCAGCAGGTAGGTGTCGCGGTTCAGCAGGCCGTCGACGAGAGCGCGGTAGCGCTGCGGTTCGCCCGGGCTGAAAGCGCCGCTGCCGATGGCATCGAGCACGGCCTTGAGCGAAGCGTTCTGCGCGGCGATCCAGCGCGGGTCGTAGCCCACGGCCTTCAGGTTCGCCACCGCATCGGCGCGCAGGCCGAACACGAACACGTCGTCCTCGCCGATGTGCTGCGCCATCTCGATGTTGGCGCCGTCCCAGGTGCCGATGGTCAGCGCGCCGTTCATGGCGAACTTCATGTTGCCGGTGCCGCTGGCCTCGGTGCCGGCGGTGCTGATCTGCTCGGAGAGGTCGGCGGCCGGGATGATCGACTCCGCCAGCGACACGCCGTAGTTCGGCAGGAAGACCAGCTTCAGCTTGCCGCCGAGGCGCGGGTCGCTGTTGACCACGCGGCCGATGTCGGTGGCGAGGCGGACGATCTGCTTCGCGGCCACGTAGGCGCTGGCGGCCTTGCCGGCGATGACGACGGTGCGCGGCGTCCAGCCCTGCCCGTCGGGGCCGACCGGGTTGGCCAGCATGGCCTGGTAGCGCGCGACGACGTGCAGCAGGTTGAGCAGCTGGCGCTTGTACTCGTGGATGCGCTTGATCTGCACGTCGAACAGCGAATCGACGTCGACCACCACGCCGAGCTCGCGGCGGATTCGCTCGGCCAGCTTTTCCTTGTTGGCGCGCTTCACCGTGGCGAGGCGTTGTCCCAGTGCGGCGTCGCCCGCCTGCGCACGCAGGGCCGAGAGCTGGCCGAGGTCGCGGCGCCAGCCGGTGCCGATGCTGTCGTCGAGCAGGTTCGACAGGCCCGGGTTGCACTGCTGCAGCCAGCGCCGCGGCGTGACGCCGTTGGTGACGTTGGTGAAGCGCTCCGGATAGAGGCGCGCGTAATCCGCGAAGATCGTTTCGACCATCAGGTCGGAATGCAGTTTCGCCACACCGTTGACCTGGTGCGAGGCGACGACGGCGAGCGCGGCCATGCGCACGCGGCGGCCGTGCTGCTCGTCGATGATCGACACGCGTTGCACCAGCGCGTCATCGCCCGGCGCCTTGGCACGCACGTCCGACAGGAATTCGTGGTTGATGCGGTAGATGATCTCGAGGTGGCGCGGCAGCAGGCGCTCGACCATGGCGACCGGCCAGGTCTCCAGCGCTTCCGGCATCAGCGTGTGGTTGGTGTAGGCCACGGCCTGGCGGGTGATCGCCCAGGCCTCGTTCCACTCCAAGCCATGCTCATCGACAAGGATCCGCATGAGTTCCGCCGGCGCCAGCGCGGGGTGCGTGTCGTTGAGATGGACGGCATTGCCGCGGCCCAGCTCCGCGAGCGGCCGGCCTTCGGCGAGGTGGCGCGCGATCAGGTCCTGCAGCGAGGCGGACACAAGGAAGGCCTCCTGCTTCAGGCGCAGGGTGCGGCCGGCCTCGGTGCTATCGTCGGGGTAGAGCACCCAGTTCAGCGTATCGGCGGCGAGCTGCGCAGCGCCGGCGGCGGCGTAGTCGCCGCGACAGAACGCAGCGAAGTCGATCGGCTGCTCGGCGCTGGCCTCCCACTGGCGCAGCGTGGCGACGTGGCCATGGGCATGCGCCGGCACCACGAAGTCGAAGGCGCGGGCGCGGACGCGTTCGGCCGGCACCCAGCGGCGCGTGCCGCCGGCGTCCGATTCGACATGGCCACCGAAGCCCACCACGAAGGCGACGTCCGCGCGCTCGAAATCCCAGTGCGTGCCGTCGCGCTGCCAGTCGTCGGGGCGCTCCACCTGGGCGCCGTCCTGCAGGCCCTGCGCGAACATGCCGTAGCGGTAGCGCAGGCCGTAGCCGAAGGAGGGCAGGCCGAGTTCGGCGAAGCTGTCGAGGAAGCAGGCGGCCAGGCGGCCGAGGCCGCCGTTGCCGAGCGCGGCGTCGGGTTCGGACTCGAGCACATCCGCCAGCGAAACGCCGCGCGTGGCGAGTTCATCGCGCAGCGCGGGTTCGAGCTGGAGGGCGGCGAGCGCATTGCGCATCGCGCGGCCCATCAGGAATTCCATCGACAGGTAATGCACGCGGCGCTGGTCCTTGCCGCGTGCGGCGTCCTTGGCCTGCGTGGCGGCCCAGCGCTCGGCCAGTGGGCCGCGGCAGGCCTCGGCGGCGGCGCGCAGCGCGGCGCGAGCGGCAGGGGCCTCGCGGCCGTCGGTGGTCGTCATGGCAAGCGCTCGACGGAAGGCCGCGACGAGGTCGGCGGCGGGCGGGGCGGCCGGCGTCGTGGCCGGAACGGTAGCGGGCTGGGTCGTCATCCGCGGGAGCTTAAAGTCCACGTCCGCGCTGGGGCGGGCGTGAAAACGTATTCATGGGCGCGGGCACGACGGCGTGTCGATCAACGCACGAAAACCGCGACGCTGCGGCCCGGCACCGAGACCCGTCCGTCGGCGCTAAGCGTGCCCTCGGCGAGGCCGTCGAGGGCGGGGTGCAGCGCCCAGCTGCCGCCGCCTGTCGCCGCCACCGTTGCCGTGCGCGGACGCGCGTCGGTGTTGAGCACATAGACAAGCTGTCGGCCGTGCGCCAGATGCGTGGCCGGCAGCGCGCGGCCGTCGAGATGCCCGATGACGAGACCGGGTTCGCCGTCCACCGGGACGAAGCGCAGCGCGGCCTGCACGGCATCGGTCGTCGCCAGCCGCAGCAGGGGCTCGTCGCGGCGCAGGCGCAGCAGGGCCTGCGTCCAGGTGTTCACGAAGGCGGCGTCCTCGGCGCGGGGCGCGATCTCTCCGGCGCGCCCGAGCACGACGCGCATCTGCGGCCAGCTGTCCTCGTTGTCCCAGGCCGGCGGCAGGCCGATGCCGAAGGTGCTGCGTTCGCCGGTCCAATCGACGACGTTGAACGCATCGCCGGAGTTGTAGCTGTTGCGGTCCAGCGACTTGCTGCGCATCACCTCTTGCCCGGCGTGCAGGTAGGCCACGCCTTGAGCAAGCAACACCAGCGCGTTGCCCAGCACCTGCACGCGCGCCCGTTCATGGCGCGTGGTCTCCAGCGGGAGGCGCAGCGCGTTGCTGTCGAACAGCGTGAGGTTGTCGTGGTTCTCGGTGTAGTTGACGACCTCGCCGGGCTGACTGACGTAGCCGGCCGGGCCGCTGCCGTAGCGGAACTCGCGCAGCGGCTTCACCGCGCCATCGGCGTCGAACGTGGCGTAGTCCACGAGCGTGCCGGCAAGGCCGACACGGATCAGCGCCTCGGCACGGCGCAGTTCCGCCTCGGTCTCCGCCTTCGGGCGCGCGGCGTTCGCCGCGTTCGGCGCGTGGTGGAGGCCGGAAAGCCAGCCCTGCGCGTTCAGTGCCTCGCCGCGGTCGCCGGCGCGGCCGCCGCGGGCCGCGTCGCGCATGCGGTCGCTGAAGGTGGCGATGCCCGTGCCGTTCAGGACGCCCTGCGCGGCCTGCGGGAAACGCGCGCCGTCAGCGACTTCGCCGAAGTTCCAGCCTTCGCCCAGCAAATGAATGCGGCGGCCGGTGGCCGCATCGACGGCGCGCTGCAGGTCGAGCATCGCCGACTTGGGCTGGTGGCCCATCAGGTCGAAGCGGAAGGAATCGATGCGGTAGTCGCGCGCCCAGATCACCGCCGATTCGATCATCAGCTTGGCCATCATCGTGGCCTCGGTGGCGGTGTTCGGGCAGCAGGTCGAGGTTTCGACCGCGCCTTGCGCGTTCAGCCGGTGGTAGTAGCCGGGCACCACGCGGTCGAGCACCGACTGACGGTCCTGGCCGCTCGCCATTGTGTGGTTGTAGACGACATCGAGGCCCACGCGCAGGCCGGCCTGGTGCAGCGCCTGGACCATCGTGCGGAATTCGCGTACCCGCGTCGCGGCCTCGTCGGGCGCCGTGCTGTAGCTGCCCTCGGGCACGTTGAAGTGCCACGGGTCATAGCCCCAGTTGTAGCAGTCACGCTCGCGCACCGCGCCGATCGCCGCCTGCACGCCGTCGCCGGCCGGGCCTTGACCGGTAGGAAGCTCGGGCCGCGCGCAATCGCGTTCGGGCACGGAAGCGAGATCGTAGGTGGGCAGCAGGTGCACGTCGGTGAGGCCGGCATCGGCGAGCGCGCGCAGGTGGCGCATGCCGTCCGTGTCGGCGTGGGTGAAGGCGAGGTAGGTGCCGCGATGCGCGGTGGGGACCGTGGCGTCGTCGCGCGAGAAGTCGCGGACGTGCAGCTCGTAGACCACGAGGTCGGTGTTGCCCTGCACGGTGTCCGGGCGACGGTCGTTGGCCCAGCCCTCCGGTTTCGTCGCCGGGTCGTCGAGATCGAGCACGACGGAGGCCTGCGAATCCGCATTCAGGCCGAGCGCATACGGATCGGTGACACGGTTGCGCACCAGGCCGACGCCCGGCACCAGCACATCGACGAGGAAGGCGTAGCGGCGCCCGCGGAGGTCGGCGGGGACGGTGTGCGTCCAGACGCCGCTCGCGGGTTCGACACGCATCCGCTGCGCGTCAATGGTGGGTGTGGCGTTCGCGGTCGACGGATCGGCGGCATCGAACAGGCAGATCGACACGTGCGTGGCCGTCGGTGCCCACAGCGCGAAGCGCGTCGCGCCGGCGTCGATCGTCGCGCCCAGCGTCGCGTTCTTGGCTTGGGGCGCGAATACGGCATCCAACGCGCCGGCGTTCTGCAGGCCGGTCGCGTCGAGCACGCGGCCGTCGGCGTCGAGCGCCGCGACGACCAGCGTTTCGCGCCAAGCGTCCGTCGGCAGGGGCTCCGCGAGTTCGAAGGTGCTGCCGAGCACGTGGCTGAAGCGGGAATCGCTACTGCGAAGACGGATCGGCGCCAGCGCATGCCGGATCGCGTGGCCTTCCGGTGCGGCGCCGGGAACGAGCCGAAGCTGCGGACTCGGCGCGCGCAGTACCACGACCGAGGCGGCCTCCGCCGGCGCGGCCCAGCGCAGTTGCGTGCCGCTGAGCCAGGCCGCGCGCTGGTGCGCGGGCAGCGCGTCCGACCAGGGATGGATCACGGTGCTGCCGGCGTGCACCGCACATTCGGCGGGACGCGTGTCCGGCGGCGGCATCGCATGGGCCGGGCTCGCGGCGAGGACAAGAGCGACGAAGGCGGTGGTGCGGAGCAGCATGCGGAGTCCGGCGATCGGGCGGCTTCGCATCCTAGGCCGTGCGCGTGCGGTGGGCGGCTCAATCGCGATGCATACGTATGCGTGCGCCGCCCGGGTGCGGGACAGCCGCTACGCTCACCGCGGGTTTGAAGGAACGCGCGCCGCATGTTGCGATGCATCACCTTGATGACGGTTCTGGGGTTCGCGGGGCTTGCGCACGCGGCGGCCGCGCGCTGCGTTGCGGGCACCGAAGCGCCGTCGCTGCGCTTGCACCCCGTGGGTGGCCCGGAAGGGCGCGGCCAACGGATCGTTGCCAGCGACCAGCATCGCGGCGACCTCGACGCCCGGGCCTTCGAGTGGCTCGGCGGCACGGGCTATCGCATGCACGCGTGGTCCGGGCCGGGCGATCTCTCGTTGCTGCGCGGCTTCGCGATCCTGGTCGATGGCCAGCTTCTCGATCGTCGCGAGGCCGAGAGCGACACGTTGCGGCCCTGGGGCCACGAGGTGCGGCATCCCGAGGGCAGCATCGAGGCCGTGCAGCTGCAGGCCGGACATCCCGCGCTGTCGATCTGTGCGGGAGCACGCGACGGCCGCCGCGTGGCCCTGCTGCTGATGCTGGGGCCGGAGGCCGACGGGCACGCGTTCTCCGCCAGCGTGCCGGTGCGGCGCCTCGAGGCCGATGACGTGCTGCGGCGGGCCGTGGGTGCGGCTGCGGAGATCACGTTGGTCCTCGTCGAACCCGAGGTGCCGGCCTCGACGCTCGCGGTGCATCTGGCCTTCGGCCGAACCCCGGCCGACGCGAACGCGACGTTGGCCGCGCTGCAGGGCGAGGCGAACCAGGGTTTCGGCGGGGATCTCTGGGCGGCGGGCATCGAACGTCGACGCGCAGGTCTCGAATCGCTGCGCGTTCGCACTGGGGATGTGGCCTTCGATGAGGCCTTCCGTTGGGCCATCGCCAGCAATGCCACCTTCCGCACCGACGAGTTCGGGCCCGGGCTCTGGGCCGGCCTGCCGTGGTTCCGCGACAACTGGGGCCGCGACACCTTCATCGCCCTGCCGGGCACCCACCTCGTCACCGGCGAATTCGAGCGCGCGCAGGCCGTCATCGCGAATTTCGCCGCGCTGCAGAACCGCGCCGCAGGGACGGAGCAGGGCCGCGTGCCGAACCGCGTCGCCGCGGCGACCGACACGCTCTACAACACTGTCGATGGCACGCCTTGGCTGATCCGCGCCGCGTGGGAAACGGCGCAGGCCAGCGGCGATGCGAGCGGACTGCCGGCGCTGCGGCGCCTCCTCCGCGATTACGTCGCCGGCGCGGCGCAGTACCTCGACGACGACGGCCTGCTGCGCCATGCCGAAGCCGACACCTGGATGGATGCGCGCATCCGCGGCGGTCGCGGCTGGTCGCCGCGCGGCGACCGTGCCATCGAGATCCAGGCCCTGTGGCATGCGGTGCTGGTGATCGGTGCGGATCTGGCGGTGCGCGATGGCGACAGCGCCGAGGCCGAACGCTACGCCGCGATGGCCGGGCGAACGCGCGATGCCGTGCTGGCCCGCTATTGGCGCGACGGCCAGCTCGCGGATCGCCTGCTGGCCGACGGCCGCGTCGATACCAGCCTGCGGCCGAACGCCTGGATGGCCGTCTCGGTCCCGCCGCTGCCGGAGCGCGCCCCTTTCCTGCCTCGCGACGTCGAGCAGGCCGTCACGCGGGACACGGCCGCCGCGTTGCTGCTGCCCCGAGGGCCGCTGTCGCTCGCCCCGGACGACGTGCGCTTCCATCCGCGGCATGTCGACGAGGCGCATCACCACAAGGACGCCGCGTACCACAACGGCACCGTTTGGCAGTGGACGGCGGGCCCGGCGATCACGGCCCTGACGCGCTTCCACCAGCAGGACACGGCCTATCGCGTCACCCGCGAGCTGGCGCGCCAGATCCTCGAGGACGACGCGCCCGGCCATCTCGCCGAATTGGCCGACGCCACCCTCGACGACGGCGGTCGCGTTCGGCCTTCCGGCACCTATGCGCAGAGCTGGAGCACCGCGGAGTTCGTGCGCAATGCCGTGCAGGATTACCTCGGCGTTCGCCCGCGACTGCTCGATGGCGTGGTCGAACTGAGTCCCGCGCTGCCGGTCGCGTGGACCGACATCGAGGCCGTGCTGCCGCTGGGCGAGGACGAGCCGCTGCGTTTCACCGTGACGCAACGCGACGGCCGCCAACGCTGGACCTTCGCGGCACGCGAACGGCCCCTGCGCCTGTCGCTCGGCGGCATGCTGGGGGGCCATGAACCTCGGGCCGTGACGCTGCGCGACGGCCCGCTCGTCATCGACTTGCCGATCCCGGAAGCGCCGGCGTCGTGGCCGCTCGCCGCGGAGCCGACGCCACCTGCCGACGGCTGGCCGGTCCGGCAGGGCCGCAACGTGCTGGAACGCTTCATCGAATCCGGCGGCCTCGACCGCCATCCGCAACCGACGCGCGCGCAACTGCTCGCGCCGACCGACACCGAGCGCAAGGACACCCCATGACCTCGACACCTT
>JAIXTZ010000058.1 GCA_027483745.1 Lysobacteraceae bacterium | reverse complement strand
GCCATGGCCTCGAGGGCGCCAATGCGGTAGCGCTCGCCGTCGCGGAATAAGTGGTCGAACTGGCTGCCGTCGCACCGGAACTCGGGCCCTTCGTTGAAGATGCGAGCGAAGGTGTCCTGCACGACATCGATGCGCTGGCCGATCGCGATGCGGCCGCCCACCTGCTGCTTCACCCACGGGGCGGCCGAGAGGTGGTCGGCGTGGACGTGGGTCTCGATGATCCACTCGACCCGCAGGCCCTCGCGGCGGACGAAATCCACCACGGCACCAGCGGAACGGTGGGCGATGCGTCCCGAGGCGACGTCGAAATCCAGCACCGGATCGACGATCGCGCAGGCCGGCCCCATCGGGTCGCGCACCACGTAGCTGATGGTGTGCGTGGACAGATCAAAAAAGCCGTGGACCTCCGGTGCGGGACCACCGGGCGGTTCGTTGGCGTGGGCGTTCATCATGCCGCTAGTGTCGCGGCTGTCGCGCGGCGCAACAACGGGCGGGGCCGCCGACGACGTCGTGGTCAGGCCGCGCCCGCCCCGAGCCACGGCGCCAGGCGCTCGGCGTCGAGATGCCCCGTCTTGACGTACAGCGTGGCGCCTTCGCGGCTGAACGGCGTGTGCCGCGAACCGTGCGGGCTGCGCACCCAGGTGCCGGCCGGATAGCGGCCGTGCTCATCCTCGAACACGCCGCGCAGCACCAGGATCTCCTCGCCACCCCAGTGCGTGTGCGGCTTGAACACCGTGCCCGGCGCCCAATCCACCAGTGCCGTGTGCTCGGTGCCGTGCGCGTGCAGCGGCAAGACGCTCAGGCCATCGACGAGGCCTGGCCGCCACGCCTCGCGCGCGGGATCGATGCGCAACGTCGCGCGGTCGTCGTCGGCGAACTGCCGCAGCTTCACGAACAAGGCGCAGCCCGTCGCGCTGCGTGGCGCGTGACGGAAGCCTTCCGGGTTGCGCAGGTAGCTGCCCGCCGGGTGGTCGCCGGTGTCGTCGCTGAACACGCCCTCCAACACGAGGATTTCCTCTCCCGCGGGATGTCCGTGCTCCGCGAAGCTCGAACCGGGCGCGTACCGCACCAGGCTCGTCGCACGGGCTGCCTCAACGCCGATGCGATCAAGCATGCGCCGCGTGACGCCCGGGCTCGGCGACGGCTGCCACGCCGCCTCGTCGGGGCGCAGCACCACGCGCTGCTCGAAATCGGCATTCAGGCGCATCGCAACGCCGCCTCGGGAAGGGGAGCGCCATCGTAGTCGCCCACACGATTGGGCGGGGTGAGGCCGAGACGGTGCTTCGCCGCGCCTGCACCGTGGGTCGTCCAAACTCCCGCGCCGGTTCCCTCCCCGATGCCCAACGTGCCCCGTACGACATCCCTCTGCCTGGCGCTGCTGCCCGCCCTCTATGCCGCCACCCTCAGCGCCGCATCGGCCGCGCCGAACGAGGTGTCCGTCGCGCAGCCCGCCCGCCTCGATGCCGTGCAGGTCACGACGCGCCGCCCGGAGGACGGACGCGTGCGCGCGGAAGCCATCGCAGGCCTCGACGCCGCCGCGCTCGACCGCCTGGCCCCCACGCATGCGAACGAGGCGCTCGGGCGCGTTCCCGGTGCTTGGGCCAGCCGCGGCAGCGGGCAGGAGCAGCTGCTCGCCCTGCGTTCGCCGGTGCTCACCGGCCCCGGCGCTTGCGGTGCCTTTCTCGTGCTCGACGACGGCGTACCGATCCGTCCCGCGGGCTTCTGCAACGTCAACCAGCTTTCGGAGTTGAACCTGGCTCAAGCCGCCCGCGTGGAAGTGCTGCGCGGCCCCGGCAGCGCCGTTCACGGCAGCAACGCGCTCCACGGCGTGGTGGCGGTGCAGCCGCGGCTGCCCGGCGACGGCGGCGGGCTGCGCCTCGAACTCGGCAGCGACGACTACCGCCGCGGGCTGCTGTCGCTCGATGACGGCGCGCGTTTGCGGCTCGACGCCAACCTCGTCGACGCCGGCAGCTTCCGCGCCGACGAAGGCTACCGGCAGCAGCAGGCCAACCTGCAGTGGCAGCCCTCGTCGGACGGCGACACCCGGCTGGCGTTCGCCGCCCATCGGCTGCGCCAGGAAACCGCGGGCTTCGCCTTCGGCGAGGGCGCGTGGCGCGATGCGCGACGTTTCGGCAACGCCAATCCGGAAGCCTTCCGCGAAGCCGACAGCGCGCGACTGGTGCTGCACCACGTGCGCGCCGTCGGCGACGGCGAGTGGCTGCTGCGGCCGTACGCGCGCGACGAGTCGCAGCGCTTCCTGCAGCACTTCAACCTCGGCCAACCGCTCGAGGAGAACGGCAGCCGCAGCCTCGGCCTGCAGGCGATGTGGTCGGACGAATCGCTGCGCGTGGGCCTCGATGTCGAAGGCGTCGAAGGCGAACTGCGCCAGACGCAGGCGCGCGCGCTGACGACCGGCACGCCGGCGCAGAACGCCCAGCGTCCCGCCGGCACGCATTACGACTACGCCATCGACGCCCGGCAGGTCGCGCTGTTCGGCGAACGGCAGTGGCGCCTCGACCGCGATGCGATCACCGTCGGCGCACGGGTCGAGAACCTGCGCTACCGCCACGACAACCGCGCGGGCGACGGCAACCTCCGCGACGACGGCACGCCCTGCGGCTTCGGCGGCTGCCTGTACCTGCGCCCGGTCGATCGCCGCGATGCCTTCACCGCGCGCAGCGCGCAGCTCGGCTGGGTGCGGAGCCTCGACGGTGGCTGGTCAGTGGGCGCCCGCGCGGCCCGCGCCTTCCGCTTCCCACAGGCCACCGAGCTGTACCGGCTGCAGCGCGGCCAGTCGGTCGAGGGCATCGGCGTGGAAACGGCCGACAGCCTCGAGGGCGTCCTGCGCTTCAGCGGCCCCACGCTGCGCGCCGAGGCCGTGGCTTACGCGATGCGCAAGCGCGACGTGCTGCTGCGCGACGCCGCCGGCCTGAGCGTGCCGGGCGCCGCCACCCGGCACCGCGGCATCGAAGTTTCGGGAACGTGGACGCCCGACGACGCGACGTGGCTCGAAGCCCAGCTCGCGTGGAGCGACCAGCGTTACGCCTTCGACCGCCTGCTGCCCGGCGGCGAGACGATCCGCCGCGGCGCGCGCATCGACACCGCCCCCGAATGGCTGGGCGGCTTGCGTTTCGGACGCCGCATCGGCCCACGCTTCGAGGCGGAGATCGAAGGCGTGTGGCAGGGCGCGTACGCCATCGATGCGGCGAACACCCGCCGCTACGGCGGCCACGTGCTGTGGCATGCGCGGCTTGGCGCGACGCTCGATGACGACTGGCACCTGAGCCTGCGGCTGATGAACCTCGCCGACCGCCGCTACGCCGAACGGGTGGACTTCGCCTTCGGGGAGGAGCGCAGCTTCCCCGGCGCAGGGCGCAGCGTGTTCGTCGGTCTGGATCGACGCTTCGACTGAGCCACGTGCGCCTCAGCGCACCTCGAAGCTCCGCACGCCGGCGCTCTGGCCGTCCACGCGCACCTCGACCTCGTAGCGTCCCGGCGCCCAGCCGCCCTCGGGCTGGCGGGTGAAGGTGTGCACGGCCGGACCGGTCGCGGTGATGGCGCGCTCGTCCGCCGCGATCTCGGCGCCCGCGGCATCGCGCCAGGTCACCGTGAGCTTGGCCGCGTCGCTTTCGCCCACGGTGACGAGGCTGACGTGCACCGCATCCGCGGGACGCACGCGACCGGCCACGGCGGCAACGCGTCCATCGGCATCGAGCGTCACGCCGACATCGAGCGCAACCGCTTCCAAGCTGCCCTGCGGCAGCGGCGCGGCCGCTTCGGCATCCGCCACGCTCGCGGGAGGAGGCGTCGATGCCGCGCCGGGACCGGCCGGGGGCGCGGCCGATTCGCCCCCGCAGGCGGCGAGCAGCAGGGCCGCGAGGACGATGCTGGCGCCCCGTCGCGGATGCGATGCGAGCAGGCGGTTCACGAGCGGGCGAACGCAGCGGCGGGGCATGACGGGCCTGGGCGGGGGGCGGCTACTGCCGCGACAGCCGCAGATTGTCCGGCATCGCGGCGCCGGGCAAGGCCCGGAACGGGTTGATGTCGAGCCCGCCGCGGCGGGTGAAGCGCGCGTACACCGACAGCTTCACCGGCGCACACCGCGCGCGCAGGTCGAGGAAGATGCGCTCGACGCAGGCCTCGTGGAAATCACTGTGCGTGCGGAAGCTGACGAGGTAGCGAAGCAGTGCGGCACGATCGATGCGCGGGCCGGTGTAGGCGATCTGCAAGCTGGCCCAATCCGGCTGGCCGGTGACCGGGCAATTCGAGCGGAACAGGTGCGAGACGAGGGTCTCCTCCACCGTCTCCTGCGCGTCGGACTTCAGCAGCTCGGGCGCCGGCGGGCCGTAGTGCTCGATGGTGATGGCGACGCCATCGATCAGCTCGCCGGGCAGCACGCTCACCGGGAAGGCCTGCGGCGAGGTCGGCGCGATCAGGCTCACCGACACCGGGGCGCCGGCGGCGGCCGAAAGATCGGCGATCAGCGTCGCGCGCAGGGCGTCGGCGTTGGCCAGCCGCTCCTGCGCGAACGAGTTCAGGTACAGCTTGAAGCTCTTCGATTCGACCAGATTCGGCGAGGTCGCCGGCACGCGGAACTCGGCCAGCGCCACCTGCGGCTTGCCGCGAAGATCGAGCCAGGAGAGTTCAAAAGCGTTCCACAGGTCCACGCCGACGAAGGGCAGCGCGTCGTCGAGGCCGAGCTTGGCGCGCGGCTCGGCGCGCGGGATCGGGAACAGGAGGGAGGCGTCGTAGGCCGACGGATAAGCGACGCTGTGGCCCAGCGTCGAGGATTCAGGGGTGTTCATCGGGGCCGAGGATAGCGCGGGGGCCGTCACGCGGCCCTGAATCAATGCCCGGCGTCGACCGCGTCGAGCGTCCAACCCGCGCTGGGACGAAGACCCTCGGGGGTGGCGCGCAGGGCGATCTGGCACAGCGCGCCGAACGGCTCGGCGAAACGACGGCCATCGACGACGGCCGGCGCGAGCCCGCGCGCCTCCCATCCGGCGTCGGCGCGACAAGCCGAGGGCTCGAGGAACGCGAAATGAGGCGGCCGCCCATCGGCGGTCACGAGGCAGCGTGGCGGCTGACCGCGAGGCGCCAGGGCGCGCACGGCGGAATCGAGGTAAGGAGCAAGACCCGGCGCGAGCCCGCTGCCCCGGACGTCGATCACGCACGCGCCCGAGTGCCCGTCGGCAAAGCGGGCGGGCAATCGCGCCGCGACGACCATCGGGGCCGCCATGCCCGCCGTCTCGACTTGCCAGCGCAGCGCCTGGCGATGCGCCCCCAGCGCCGAGGCCACCACCAGGACGACGCCCAGGACGAGTCCGCCGGCTCGGACGGCGCCCGGACCGGAGCGGTCGAGACCGACGGCGGCCAGCGCAGTCAGGCCGACGGTGGCGGTGGCGAAGAAGCGCAGGTTCACCAGGAAGGCATCGGCGCCGTCCTGCGGCAGGACCAGCGCGGTGATGGGCGACTGGAGGGCCGCGGGAAGCGCCACCAGGACGACGGCCGCCGCCGCGACGCCGCGGTGATCGGGGCGGCGCAGGGCCATCAGGCCGGCCACCGCCAAAGCCCCCAGGCCGAGGAGGCCGGCGGTCGCGAAGGTCGAAACCGACTGGCCCCACCCCGTGAGCGCCGAGGGCCAGAGCTGCCACCAAGGCAGCATGCCGTCGCGCACGAGCGTCGCTACGCTGCCCACCCCGTCGGCCTCCGGACCGATCGGGACGATGATCCACTGGCGCGCGAGCAGGGCGACGGCCACGGGGAGCACCGCCGCCCACAGCATCGGTACCTGCCAGAACCGCTTCCGCGGAGCGTCGACCACAGCCTGCACGGCCAGCGCGGCGGCAAACAGCAGCCCGGTCTCCTTCGCCGTGCAGGCGACCAGCAGGAGCAGCGCCACGCCGGCGGCGCGTCGCCACCCGGCGCCCGGTGCCAGTGCCAGCGCCGCCAGTCCGCAGGCGAGCGCCAGCGTCTCGTTACGGCTCGACAGCCAAAGCGCCGTTCCCGACACCGGCACGCTGACGACGACGGCGAGCGCGGCGAGCATCGCCACCGGAAGCGACACGTGCGAACGCCGCATCCACCCGAAGAATGCCCAAGCGCTCAGCGCGTGGAGCCCGATGGACAGCGCGTAATGGATTGCCGGCGACGGCCCAGCGATCCGCTCGGCGATCCACCAGTAGACGAACGCGCTCGGGCGGTAGAAGTAGCCGAAGATCTGCGATTCGACGAACGCGGGCCAAGGCGTTGCCGCCTGCCTTGCGAAAGCCAGCCAACCCAGGTCGTCGGAATGGAAATCGGCGGACAGCAGCGGCCAAAGCACGGCCGCCGAAGCCACGAGAAGGCCGAACAACACCGCCAGGGCGCGAGGCGCCCCACTCACGGCCGGTGGGCCCGCGCGAGGTACTCGGCGCTGCGCATCTCCACCAATCGCGACACCGTGCGTTCGAATTCGACGCGCAGCTTGAACCCCTTGTACAGCCCCTGCGGCTGCGCGGCCGCGGTGGCGACGAGATTCACGTTGCGGTCGTAGAGCTCGTCGACGAGGTGGATGAAGCGCCGCGGCGCATCGGTGCTCTCGTCGCTGAAGGTCGGCACGCCGCTGAGCAGCAGGGTGTGGTGCTCGCGAGCGATCTCGATGTAGTCCGCCGCCGAACGCGGGCCCTCGCACAGGGCTTCGAAATCGAACCAGGCCACGCCTTCGCCCAGCGCCTTCGCGGGGATGTCGCGGCCGTTCACGGACAGCGGGCACGTGTGGCACACGCCGATGCCGTTCAACACGCGGAAGTGCTCGGCCAGCTGCGCTTCGCCCGCCGCATCGATCGGCACGTGCCAAGTGTCGGCATGGGTGAGCTGGCGCAGGCGGAAATCCGTCTCGCTGCCCAGCTTGTGCACCACGCAGTCCTTCTCGAGCAGCGCGATCGCTGGCAGGAAGCGCGCGCGCTGCAGGCCGTTGGCATACAGGCCCGGCGGCGCGATGTTCGACGTGGTCACGAGGGTAACGCCGCGGTCGAACAGCTGTTCAAGCAGGCGCGAGAGGATCATCGCGTCGGCGATGTCGTTGACGAAGAATTCGTCGAGCACCAGCAGCGGCGACATCGCGGCGTACTGCGCGGCGACCACGCTCAGCGTGTCCGCGGTGTCGTGCAGCGCCTTCATGCGCGCGTGCACGTCCTGCATGAAGCGGTGGTAGTGCAGGCGCTGCGGCTTCAGCTCGGCGCAGGCGTCCAGCAGAAGGTCGCAGAGCAGCGTCTTGCCGCGGCCGACGCCGCCCCAGAGGTAGAGGCCGCGCACGCCGGCGTGGCCGGCGAGGCGGAAGCCGAGTTTTTTCAGGAAGCCCGCGCGCTGGCGTTCGAGCAGGGCCAGCGCCACGCGGTCGAGCTCCACCAGGGCCGCGAGCTGGCCGGCGTCCTGCGTCCAGCGGCCTTCGGCCACGCCGTCCAGATAGCGCTTCGAAGGCCGGCCCGGCATCGCGCGATCAGGCCTGGTGCTGCAGCGGCGGCAGGTTCTTGC
>JAIXTZ010000114.1 GCA_027483745.1 Lysobacteraceae bacterium | reverse complement strand
TTCGGCCCGGTGCGCGTGCTGGTGCCGATGGTCACGGCGCGCGAAGAGATCGAAGCGGTGAAGGCGCGCCTCAATGCCCTGGCCGCGCGGCTGCGCGACGACGGCGTGCCGATCGGCGACCACGTGCGCTTCGGCGTGATGGTGGAGGTTCCCGCCGCGGCGCTGACGCTGCTGGACTACGCCGACCTCATCGACTTCGCCGCCGTCGGCACCAACGACCTCGTGCAATACCTGCTGGCCGCCGACCGCACGCATGAAGCGCTCGACGGGCTCTACAGCGAACGCCACCCGGCGGTGCTCCGCCTGCTGCACCAGCTGTTCGCGCAGGCGCGCGATGCCCGGCTGCCCATCCATGTCTGCGGCGAATTGGCCGCGCGCTCCGAGGACGTCCCGCTGCTGCTGGCCCTCGGCCTGCGCGATTTCAGCGTGCATCCCGGCGCCGTTCTGGAAGTCCGCGAAGCGATCCGCGCCGCGGACGTCGGCAAACTCAGGCGCCGGGCGGCCTCGCTGTTGCAGTGCCGCGAGCGCGCCGAGGTGGAGCGCTGGCTGGAGCGGGTACGCGCCCTCTGAGCCGCCGCGTCGGCGCGCGACTCAATCGGCAGGGCAGACCAGCGCGGGCACCGGCGTCGCGGCGACCAGCAGTTGCGTGTTGCGGTCGACGAGGAGGATCCACAGACCTTCGTGCGCATAGGGATCGGTGACGTGCTCGCCGCTCGCCGTGTTGTGGCGGGCGAACAGCTGGCCCTTCGTGCTGCGCAGCAGGAAGTCGAACTTCGGGTCGGTCCAATCGGTCACGTCCCAGGTGACGCGCGCGGGGAAGGGCTGCGTCGGGTCGCAGGTCCCCTCGGCCTGCGGCAAGGCCTCCACCTCGAAGTGCACGCCGTCGAGCGCCATCGGCTCGGCCGGAACGATTTCCTCCGGCGTGCAGGCGGCGAGCAGGAGAGCAACGGCGGCGATGGCGTGGGTTCGCATGGACGGCGGGTCCGATCGACGGTGCGCCAGCGTGCCGGAGCCTCGATGAACGCCGCAAGCACGCGCCGCACGCTGTTCGCCCCCGCGGCCACGGGCCATAATGCGCGCGCCCTGCACGCCCAGGCTCCTCGATGGTCGACGCCGCCCGCCACGAACGCACCGCCCACCAGCTGCGCATGCTGTCGGAGTCCCTCGACAGCGGGCGGCTCGGGCCCGTGCGCCGGTTGGTGAACTCGCTGTCGGCGGCCGAGATCGGCAACCTGCTCGAGTCCCTGCCGCCGGCCAAGCGCGACGTGGTCTGGGGCCTCGTCGATCCGGAAGACGACGGCGAGGTGCTGCTGCACGTCGACGACGAGGTCCGCGAGGGCCTGATCGCCGCCATGGACGCGGACGAGCTCGTCGCCGCCGTCGAGGACCTCGACATCGACGACCTCGCCGAGCTGATGGAGGACCTGCCCGACACGGTCATCGACGAAGTGCTGAAGTCGATGGACCGCGAGAACCGCGAGCGCCTCGAACAGGTGCTGTCGTATCCCGAGGACAGCGCCGGCCGCCTGATGAACCCGGACGTGGTGACGGTGCGCGCCGACGTCAGCGTCGACGTAGTGCTGCGCTTCCTGCGCTTGCGCGGCGAGCTGCCGGACAACACCGACCATCTGTACGTCGTGAGTCGCCGGCACCAGTACCTCGGCCGCATCGCGCTGGCCCAGTTGCTCACGCACGAGCCGACGACGCCGATCAACACGCTGATGGATGGCGAGCAGCCCGCCATCGCCGTCGACACCTTGTCCGACGAGGTGGCGCGGCAGTTCTCCGACCACGACTGGATCTCCGCGCCGGTGGTCGACGACAACAACGTGCTGCTCGGCCGCATCACCATCGACGACGTCGTCGACATCATCCGCGAGCAGGCCGACTACCAGGTGCTCTCGGCAGCCGGCGTCAGCGAAGACGAGAGCCTGTTCAGCCCGGTGTTGCGCGCCTTCAAGGGCCGCTTCGTCTGGCTCAGCGTGAACCTCGGTACCGCCTTCCTCGCCGCGAGCGTGGTGGGCCGCTTCGAGGCCACGCTGGCCGAGATCGTCGCGCTGGCCGTACTGATGCCGATCGTCGCGGGCATGGGCGGCAACGCCGGCACGCAGGTGCTGGCCCTGATGGTGCGCGGCCTGGCGCTCGGCCAAGTCTCCGCCGCCAACCTGCGAACCCTGGTGTGGAAGGAAGTCCGCATCGCGCTGATGAACGGCGTGCTGCTCGGCCTCGTCGTCGCCACGGTGACGCTGGCCTGGTTCCGTAGCCCCGGCATCGCCGCGGTGATCTTCGCCGCGATGGTCATCAACCTCGGCTTCGCCGCGCTGGCCGGCGTGCTGGTGCCGATGCTGCTGCGCCGCTTCAACGTCGATCCAGCGGTCGGCGGCGGCGTGATCCTGACCACGGTCACCGACGTGATGGGCTTCTTCGCCTTCCTCGGCCTGGCCACCGTCTTCCTGCTGCACTGACGATGCGCGCGCCGGGCCGCCTCGCACTGATGATCCTCTTTTCTGCGATATCGCTCGCCGGATGCGGTGGGGACAGCGGCCGCGATCCCTCAGGGCCGAACACGGCGGGCGGACCGGCACCGCTCCCCCCGACCGTCGATACCGGGACGCCGACCGTGCCGCCCGCGGACGCCCCGGTCATCCGCAGTCTCCGGCTGTCCGGTTCGGGCTGGGTGTTCGATCTCGATGCCGCCAGCGCCGACGATGCCACCCGCATCGACGTGCTGGTGCGCACGGCCACGGTCGGCGCCGCGCCGCAGCGCCTTCGGCTCGACGTGGCGGGCGGCCTCGCCGAGGCCTTCGCCACCGATCTCGATGGCGATGCCGCGCCGGAGCTGCTGCTCTGGACGCGCAGCGGGGGCAGCTCGGCCGAAGGAGACGTGCGCGGATGGCGCTTCGACGCGGCCGGTGGCGCCGTGGCGATCGAGGTGCCGCCGCTTGACGACGATGCGGCGGTCGGCTGGCGAGGCCGCGACCAGTTCGGTGTCCAGGGCGACGCGTTGGTCCGCAGCTTCCCGCTGTATCGCGACGACGACGACAACGCGAGCCCGAGCGCGGGCTTCGTCCGCGTGATCCGCTACCGGCTCGACGGCGAGGGCTTCGTCGTGGCGGACACGACGCTGGAGCCGATGGACGGCACGCCGCAGGCGGACGTGCTCGCGCGCTAGCCGCCCAGCAGGTGCTTCAGCACCGCCATCCGCACGGCCACGCCGTTCGCCACCTGGTCGAGGATCACCGACTGCGGGCCGTCGGCGACGGCATCGGCGATCTCAATGCCGCGATTCATCGGACCGGGATGCATGACGATCGCCTCCGGCTTGGCGCGCGCCAGACGCGCCGGCGTCAGGCCGTACTCGCGGAAGTACTCGTCGAGCGAGGGCACGAGGCCCTCCTCCATGCGCTCGCGCTGCAGGCGCAGCATCATCACCACGTCGACGCCCTCGACCAGCGCGTCGAGGTTCTGGCCGACCGTGCAGCCGGCGGTGATGTTCGAACCGGGCAGCAGGCTGGCCGGGCAGCAGACGCGGATATCGCGGCAGCCG